>NZ_JBVJHR010000002.1:364698-613944 GCF_055586705.1 Sphaerisporangium sp. NPDC049457
AGAGGTACGGCCGGGTCCCCGTGCCAGTTGGACGCGAACACCACCGCACCGGATGTCACGGAAGGCCTACATGTTCACTCCGGAGAGTGATCCCAGCGGCCGGGAGGCCCTTCTCCTCTCCCCACTGGGAGAACGCGCGATGCAGCCGCGCCCGTATGGGCTTGGAGCCGTCTCGCAATACAGCCTGGTACAGCCGTGTCGTCGACCTCACTGTCCGCCCTTCGGTCCGCCGGGTGAGAGGTACGGCCGGGTCCCCGTGCCAGTTGGACGCGAACACCACCGCACCGGATGTCACGGAAGGCCTACATGTTCACTCCGGAGAGTGATCCCAGGGGCGGGAATCGCCCGACTGCGATGCCGGCGGCGAGACATCCGGCAGGTCGTTCGTCGTGGGACGCCGCGCTCGCACCGTCAGCGCCCTCAGGTGGTCCACGACCATGCGCCCGGCCGGTCTAACTTTTCATTTCTTATGAATAGTTATTGACGCTGCGCCCGCCGGGATGCCACTGTGTGCTTCGACCTGGCCGCCCCTTACTCCCCCTGCTCCTCCGGAGGCCACCCTTGAACCACCCCAATGTGAGCCGTCGCGGCTTTCTCGCCGGCCTCGGCGCGCTCGGCATGACGTCGGCGCTGGGCGCGTGCGCGACGAGCACCTCCTCGGGCCCGGCCGCGGCCGGGAGCGGCGCCACGTCCAAGGCCCTGCAGCTGAAGTCCCGCGAGACCAGCGACAAGAGCCGCAAGGCCATGCAGGCGCTGCTGGACGAGTTCGTCAGGAGCAACCCGCAGTACAAGCCGACGCTGAACACGATGGAGGCGGCGGCCTTCCAGCAGCAGATCCGCGCCGACCTCGCGCTCGCCACGCCGCCGGACGTGCTCACCTGGTTCGCCGGCGAGATCGCCGGGAACTTCGCCAAGCAGGGACTGCTGCTGGACGCGACCTCGGCGTTCCCCGCCGAGGGCTACAGCGAGCAGTTCGCCGGGCTGTCCTCCGACGCCTCCGGCAAGAAGATCTTCATCCCGACCAACTACTACTGGTGGGGCATGTTCTACCGCACCTCCTTCTTCGAGAAGTGGGGTGTCTCCGAGCCGAAGACCTGGGACGAGTTCATCGCGCTCTGCAAGACCCTGAAGGGCAAGGGCGTCAGCCCGCTGGCCCTGCCGCTCGCCGACGCCGCCTGGCTCACCGCGTCCTGGTTCGACTACCTGAACCTGCGCGTCAACGGCGCGGCGTTCCACCGCGCGCTGCTCGCGGGGCAGGAGAGCTACGCCGACCCCCGGGTGGCCAAGGTGCTGGACGTCTGGCGGGAGGTGCTGCCCTATCTGGACCCGGCGGGCAAGGGCCTGTCCTTCCAGGAGGGCTCGGCCAAGTGGCAGCAGGGCAAGGACGCCATCTTCCTGTGCGGGCCGTTCCTCGCCGACGCCATGCCGGCCGAGGTGAAGGCCGACGTCAACTTCTTCCAGTTCCCAATCGTCGACCCGGCCGTGCCGGTGGCCGAGGAGGCGCCGCTGGACGGCTTCATCGCCAGCGCGCACACCGCCAACCCCGACGGAGCGCTCGCGTTCCTGAAGTACGCCGCCACCCCGGCGGCCCAGGAGCTCTACCTCAAGATCTCCGAGAACACCGTCATCCCCGCCAACAGCCAGGCGAAGTCCCCCTTCACGACGCCGCTGCTGGAGAAGGGGCGCTCGATGGTCGCCGCGGCCGCCGACGTGACGCAGTTCTTCAACCGCGACTCCAACGACGACCAGCTCAACGCGCTCACCACGGCGCTGGTGAAGTTCATCGACCGGCCCGGCGAGGCCGGCGACATCCTCAAGCAGTGGCAGAGCGACTCGGCCAAGGCTCGCGGCAACTGACGATGGCCGCTTCCGCCAAGGCGTTCTCGCACGGCTCCCGCGGCGCCGGTTCCCGGTACGGGGACCGGCGGCGCGGGGCGCGCGAGAAGGCCGTCCTCCTCGCCTTCGTGCTCGTGCCCTTCGCGGTGGAGATGCTGTGGACCTTCTGGCCGGCGCTCAACAGCGTCTACATCTCGCTGACCCGGTGGGACGGCATCTCGCCGCCGGTGTTCGTCGGGATGGACAACTACCTGCGCATGTGGTCCGACGAGACCTTCCGCGCGGCGCTCGGCAACACCGTGGTGTGGCTGGCGCTGTTCGGCGGGCTGTCGGTGCTCGGCGGGCTGGGACTCGCGCTGCTGCTCGACCGGCCCCGCCGGGGGGTGGGCTTCTACCGCGCCGTGTTCTTCCTGCCGGTGGTGTTCTCCATGGTGGTCTCCGCCCTGGTCTGGCGGATGATCTACCAGCCGGACGGCCTGGTCAACGGGCTGCTCACCGCGGCCGGGCTGGAGGAGTGGACGCGCATCTGGCTCGGCGACCCCGACACCGCCCTGTACGCGCTGATCGTGCCCGCGCTGTGGCGCCAGATCGGCTACGTCATGGTGCTGTTCCTGGCGGGGCTGAAGACGGTCGACCCGCTGCTGCACGAGGCGGCCAAGATGGACGGCGCCACCGCCGTCGAACGGTTCCGGTACGTCACGCTGCCGCAGCTTCGCCCGATCAGCACCGTGGTGCTCGCGGTCACCGTGATCGACGCCCTGCGCTCGTTCGACATCGTGTGGGCGCTCACCAAGGGCGGCCCGTACCACTCCTCCGAGCTGCTCAGCACCTACCAGTTCTCGACCGGCGTGCTGGGCTCCCAGCTCGGCTACGGCTCGGCGCTCGCCGTCGTGATCTTCGTGCTCACCATGGCGACGATCGTCGTCTACCTGGTCCGCAGCCTGCGTGAGGAGGAGACCGCATGACCGCGACGACCACGAAGAGCGCGAAGACGGCGAAGAGCGCGAAGACCCCGAAGACGGTGAAGCCCGCGAAGACGGCGAAGACCCGGCTCCGGCCCTGGTTGTTCCACGGGCCGATGGGCATCCTGGCCGCGCTGTGGCTGCTCCCGCTCGCGCTGGTGCTGGTGACGTCGCTGCGCACCTTCGACGACCTCGCGGCGCGCGGGCTCGCCAGCCTGCCCGGCGGCCTGACGATCGGCGCCTACCAGCAGGCCCTCGACGCGGGGGAGTGGCGGGCGATCGGCAACAGCCTGCTCATCACGGTGCCCGTCGTCGTCGTGACGCTCATCCTCGCGTCGATGGCGGCCTACGCCCTGGCCCGGTACCGCATCCCCTTCCGCAGGACGCTGCTGCTGCTCATGCTGGCCGGCAACCTGCTGCCCGCACAGCTGCTGCTCATCCCGGTGCTCAAGCTGACCGAGCGGTTCGGCGTGTTCGACAGTCGCATCGGCATGATCGTGGTGCTGACGGCCGTCGGCCTCGGCTTCTACACCTTCGTCCTGCACGGCTTCATGCGGGGCATCCCCGACGAGATCACCCAGGCGGCCAAGATCGACGGGGCCACCGTCTTCGGCGTCTACCTGCGCATCGTGCTGCCGCTCACCAAGCCGGCGCTGGCCGCGCTCGGGTCGCTGGCCTTCACCTGGACGTTCAACGACCTGCTGTGGGCCATCACCCTGCTGCGCGACGAGACCAAGCTGCCGGTGACCCCGGCCATCCTCGGCATGCAAGGGCAGTACTTCTCCTCATGGAACGTCATCGCCGCCGCCACGGTCCTGGCGGCGATCCCCACGGTGATCGTGTTCCTGCGGTTCCAGCGCTACTTCATCTCGGGCCTGTTGATCGGATCCTCGAAGTGACCGCCGGGGCGATGGCCGCCGGGCCCGGCGGCCTGCGGGAGCGCGCCCGCCGGTGGACGGCGAGGGTGGCGCGGTGAGAGATTCCGCATGATCACTTACCTGATACGAGGACGGCGAAATTGAGCGCTTACCCGGGCCGAGGCGTACACGGGCAGGTCGTCGAGGCGATCGGCCGGCGGATCGTCAGCGGCCAGGAGGCCCCGGGCGTCACCCTCAACGTGGACGCGCTGGAGATCACCTACGACGTCAGCAAGACCGTCGTGCGTGAGGCGCTCAAGGTCCTCGCGGCCAAGGGCCTGGTGGACGCCAGGCCCAAGCGCGGCACCTTCGTCCGCCCCCGTTCCGAGTGGAGCCTGCTCGACCCCGACCTGCTGCGCTGGCAGTTCGAGGCCCCGGCGGGAAGCGGCCTGCTCGACGACCTGTACGAGGTGCGGACCATCGTCGAACCCGCCGGAGCCCGGCTGGCCGCCGTCCGCCGCACCGACGAGGACGTGGCCCGGCTTGAGGCCACGCTCGCGGCGGCCGCCTCCGGCGCCGGAGCCGAGGAGATCGTCGAGGCGGACCTCGCCTTCCACCGCCAGCTCCTCGAAGCCTCGCGCAACGAGCTGCTGATCCGGATGGAGTACATCATCGAGATCGGGCTGCGAGCCCGTGACCTGCTCGTCCACGGCGAAGGCCACCAGGACGACTTCCTGCCTCCCCACCAGGCCGTGCTCGACGCCGTCCGGGCCGCGGACCCCGACGGCGCCGAGCGGGCGATGCGCGCGCTGCTGGAGCAGGCCGCCAAGGACGAGCAGGAGATCAAGAATCGGGGACGACAATGAAGATCGTTAAGGTCGAGACCTTCCTCGTGCCGCCACGCTGGCTGTTCTGCCGCGTGGAGACCGACGAGGGGGTGGTCGGCTGGGGCGAGCCGGTCGTGGAGGGCCGCGCCGAGGCGGTGCGGGCGGCCGTCGACATCCTGGCGGAGTACCTGGTCGGACGCGACCCGCTGCGCATCGAGGACCACTGGCAGGTCATGGCCAACGGCGGCTTCTACCGTGGCGGGCCCGTGCTCTCCAGCGCGCTGGCCGGCCTCGACCAGGCTCTGTGGGACATCGCGGGCAAGACCTACGGCGTGCCCGTCCACGCGCTGCTCGGCGGGCCGGTCCGCGACCGGGTCCGCATGTACGCGTGGGTCGGCGGCGACGACCCCGGCGAACTGGCAGAGAGCATCGCCGCCCGGGTCGAGGCCGGCTTCACCGCGGTCAAGATGAACGCGGGCGGGCGCATGCCGGCCGCCGCGACCCTCGCCGACGTCACCGGCGTCGTGGACCGGGTCGCGCTCGCCAGGGAGGTGCTCGGCCCGGCCAGGGACGTGGCCGTGGACTTCCACGGCAGGACCAGCGCGGCCGACGCGCGGCGCATCCTGCCGCTCATCGCCCCCTACCAGCCGATGTTCGCCGAGGAACCGGTGCTGCCCGACCGGCCCCAGCTGCTGCGCGACGTCGTCACGGCGAGCAGCGTCCCGGTCGCGACCGGCGAGCGGCTGTACTCGCGATGGGACTTCCGGCAGGCGCTCGAAGCCGGCGTCGCCGTCGTGCAGCCCGACCTGTCCCACGCCGGAGGCATCTCCGAGACCCGCAGGATCGCCGCCCTCGCCGAGGTGTGGGACGCCAAGCTGGCGCCGCACTGCCCGCTCGGACCCATCGCGCTCGCCGCGAGCCTGCAGGTGGCCTTCGCCACGCCGAACTTCCTCATCCAGGAGCACTCGATCGGCATCCACTACAACGAAGGGGCCGACCTCCTCGACTACGTCGTCGACACCGAGGTGTTCCGCTTCACCGACGGGCACGCCTCACGGCCGCAGGCCCCCGGGCTCGGCGTGCGGATCGACGAGGCCGCGGTCAGGCGGGCCGACGAGAAGGGGCACGCCTGGCGCAACCCCGTCTGGCGCCACGACGACGGCGGGCTCGCCGAATGGTGACGGCCCCGGTCCCGCTGCGCGCCCGCTTCGACCTGGCCCAGGGCGGCAGGTGGACCTCGCTGGCCGGCGGCGGCCGCGAGTGGCTGTGGTCCCGCCCCGACCCCGCCCGCGCCCGCGTGGCCCCCGGTTCGGAGTTCGTGGACGCGGGAGGTCTCGAAGAGTGCGTGCCGACGGTGCGCGGCCGTCCCGACCACGGCGACGCCTGGAGCCGCCCCTGGACGGGAACGGCGGCCTCCGCCGTCGTGACCTGCGACGACTTCGAGCTGCGGCGGGAGGTCGCCGAGGAGGCGGGCGCGGTCGCGGCCGTCTACCGGCTGTCGGCCGACCCCGGGTACGCGTTCGTGTGGGCCGCGCACGCGCTGCTCGACCTCGGCGAGCGTGCGACGCTCGGCCTTCCCGCGGGCGTGCCCGTCCGGGTGTTCCCGGAGGCCGCCCCGCTGCTGGACCGTCCCTGGCCCGCCGGCGCCGCGTACCTGGAGGGTGCCTGGCCGGCGCCGGCCGGGCTCGCGCTGGACCGGCTCGGCCCGGACGACGGGACGGCGGTGGGCGCCGTGGCCCGCTGCGCGGCCGTCCGCGTCGCCGACGGCGCCGACGTGCTCCACCTGCGCGTGGAGGCGCCCGCCGCGGTGCCCGTCTCCATCGCCCTCTGGCGCAACCTCGGCGGGTTCCCCGCCCACGCGCCGTACCGCAGCGTCGGCGTCGAGCCCATGCTCGGCGCGATGTTCGACCTCGCGGAAGCGGGCCCGGGCGACGCCGCTGTGGTCCCGCCCTCCGGCGAACTGACCTGGCGACTGGTCCTGACCGCGGAACGGACGACCGATGACCCGGCACGATCGGTCGCCGGTGGGACGGATGACCGATGAGCGATGAGCGATGAGCGAGCACGAGTGTTTCTCGGCGGGACGGATGACGATGACCGAATCTGAGTGGTTCCTGGCGGAGCTGGCCGCGCGGAGGCTGCTGGCGATCGTCCGCGGCACCGACGCCGACGCGGCGCTGCGCGCGGTGGTGACGCTGGCGGAGGAGGGCGTGCCCCTCATCGAGGTCTCTCTCGTGACCCCGGACGCGCTCACGGTGATCAGCCGCGCGCGGGCGGCCCTCGGGGACGCCGCCGCCCTCGGCGCCGGCACCGTGATCACCGCCGAGGACGCGCAGCGGGCGGCGGACGCGGGCGCCCGCTACCTCGTCACGCCCGCCGTCAGCGAGGCCGTGCCCGCCGGTCACCGGCTCGGCCTCCCCGTCCTCGCGGGCGCTCTCACCCCGACCGAGGTCGTGACCGCGCTCGGCGACGGAGCGACGGCGATCAAGCTGTTCCCCGCGTCCCTCGGCGGCGTGCGCCACCTGAAGGCGCTGCGCGACCCCTTCCCCCACGCGCCGCTCGTGCCGGTCGGCGGCGTCGGAGCCGCCGAGGCGGTCGACTATCTGCGCGCGGGAGCCATCGCGGTCGGCGTGGGCTCCCCGCTCGTCGGCGACGCGGCCGGCGGCGGGAGCCTCGACGAGCTGAGGGACCGCGTCGCCGCCTTCCGGGAGGCATTGGTGACCAGCGCTCCGCGCTCTGACCCGCGGGGGACGGAGTGATCGACGTCGCCACCTTCGGGGAGACGATGGCCGCCCTGCGGGCGATCGATCCGATCCGGCTCGGCGGCGCGATGCGCCTGTCGGTCGCGGGCGCCGAGTCCACCGTCGCCATCGGCCTCGCCCGCCTGGGCCACCGGGCCCGGTGGACCGGCCTCGTCGGCGACGACGAGACCGGGGCGCTCGTCCTGCGGACGCTGCGGGCCGAAGGCGTGGACGTGGCCCACGCGCGCACCGACCGGCGGGGACCGACCGGGATGATGCTGCTGGAGCGCCGGGTGGGCGACCTGACCCGGGTGATCTACCACCGGTCCGGTTCCGCCGCGTCGTACCTCGCGCCCGAGGACGTCCTGCCCGCGCTCGAGCCAGTCCCCGCGATCCTGCACCTCACCGGCATCACGCCCGCGCTCGGTCCCGGCCCCGCCGCGGCCGTGCGCGCCGCGGCGGAACGGGCGGCGGCGACGCCGGGGACGCGGGTGTGCCTCGACGTCAACTACCGCTCCCGCCTGTGGGAGCGCGACCGGGCGGCCGAGACGCTGCGCGGGCTCGTCCCCTCGCTGTCGGTCGTCGTCGCCTCGCACGACGAACTCGACCTGGTCGCGCCGGCCTCCGCGACGACCGAACGCGACCAGGTGGCCGCGCTGCTGGACGCGGGGGTCGCCGAAGTGGTCGTCAAACGCGGGGCGGGCGGCGCGAGCGGTCACACGTCCGAGGAGAGCGTGCGGGCGCCCGCGCGCCAGGTGCGGGTGACGGACCTGGTCGGCGCGGGCGACGCCTTCGTCGCCGGATACCTGTCGGGCGCGCTCGACGGTCTCGACCTGGCAGGCCGGCTCGGCCGCGCCGTGACCACCGGCGCCTTCGCCGTCGCCTCCCCGGGCGACTGGGAAGGGCTCCCCGCCCGGCACGAGCTGACGCTCCTGGACGCCCTGCCCGGCTCCACCCTGCGCTGAACCGCTGAACCGCTGAACCGCTGAACCGCTGAACCGCTGAACCGCTGAACCGCGGATCTGCTGAATCGCTGATCCGCTGGACGGCTGGACGGCTGGACGGCTGGACCGCTGAAACGAGGTGTGATCGCGTGAACGTCTGGTGCCCGACCTCCTGCGAGCTCGGAGAAGGGGCGCGCTGGGTCGACGGACGGCTGGTGTTCGTCGACATCCTCGCGGGCCGGCTGCTCGACGTCCCGGCCGACCTGCCCGGACCGGCGCGGGTGCTGGCCCAGGTCGACGTGCCGCTCGGCGCGGTGGCCCCGACCCGCTCTCCCGGACGCTGGCTGGCCGCCGCGGGGCAGGGCTTCGCCGTGCTGGACCAGGCGTCCGGCACGCTCGACTGGATCGCCCGGCCGCTGCCCGCGACGTCCCGCATGAACGACGGCGTCTGCGACCCGTCGGGTCGTTTCTGGGCCGGCGGCATGGCCTACGACGCGGCGCCGGGAGCCGGCGTCCTCTACCGGGTCGACCCCGACCTGACCGTCACCGCGGTCAGAACGGGCCTGACCATCCCGAACGGCCCCGCCTTCACCGCCGACGGCCGCACCATGTACCTCGCCGACAGCGCCGAGGGCCGCATCGACCGCCACCAGGTCGACCCCGTCACCGGTGACCTCGGCGAGCCGTCCGCCTTCGCGACGATCACCGGCGGCGGCCCGGACGGGATGACGGTGGACGACGAGGACCATCTGTGGGTCGCGCTCTGGGGCGGCTCCGCCGTCCACCGGTACGCCCCCGATGGCCGGCTCGTCCGCGTCGTCCAGGTTCCCACCCCGCAGCCGACCAGCGTCTGCCTCATCGACGGCCGCCTGTTCGTCACCTCCGCCGCCTACGGCCTGGACCCGGCGCCGCCGGGCGCGGGAGCGGTCTACGCGGTGGACGACATGCCCCACGGCCGCCCGGCGACCCGGTTCCCGCTCGGCTGATCTCTCCTCCGGAGGCCGCGGACGAGCCCGGGGGCGGCCGTGGCGGACGCGAGGTATGCCAGAAGCAGCACCGGTGTCAGTTTCGCCGCGTACGCGCGCCTCGACGGTGAGCCGTGGTCGATGATCATGCTCCTTCGCGAGAGGCGATCGGACCTTTCACTGCGAACTACGCAACGCCGTACGCGACAGGTATAACAGCCCGGCGCGGGCCATCTCCGACGAATCCGGAGCCTGCCAGCCCGGTTCAGCCCGGTACGGCGGAGGTCGTCCGGTTATCGTCGGTGGAGTCTCCCGAGAGAAGGCCGACCGCTGTGCGCGATAACGATGCCATCGACGTCCCTTACCGCGACCGGGTGCGCGGATGCCTGCTCGGCGGGGCGGTCGGTGACGCCCTCGGTGCGCCGATCCGGTCCGACTCGCTGGCGGACATCCGGCGGGGGCACGGGCCGGCCGGGCTGACCGACCTGGCGCCGGACCCGCGCGGCGAGGCCCACCTGGCGCTCGACCCGCGTGCGGAGGTCGGCCTGATCGGCGACGACACCCAGCTGACGCTGTTCACCGTCGAGGGCCTGATCCGCGCCGGCGTACGGGAGCGGGAGAGGGGCATGGCCGCCGTGGTGGACGTCGTCCGCAACGCCTACCGTCGCTGGCTCGACACGCAGACGTACTTCGCGCCGCCACCGCCGGACGGCCTCGTCCGCACCGGCCGGCTCCGCGAGCACCCGTGGCTGTACTCCCGCCGCGCGGAACCCCGCGACACCGTCATCCCGGCGGCCCCGTTCGGCCTCGTCGCCCGCGCCGCGCGCGCCGCCGTCCAGCTCGCCGTCGACTGCGCCGAGATCGCCCACGACGACCCCGCCGGCCACCTCGCGTCCGGGGCCCTGGCCGCCGTCGTCTTCCACATCGTGCGCGGCGGGCCGCTGATGGCGGCCGTGCGGGACACGCTCGACCTGCTCGGCGAGCATCCCGGCCACGAGCGGACCACCGCCGCGATCCAGGCCGCGGTCACCCTGGCCGCCGAGGACACGCCGTCGCCGGAGACGGTGGAAAGACTCGGCGGCGCGCGGGACGCCGGGGAGGCGCTCGCGATCGCCCTCTACTGCGCCCTGGCCGCGGGCGGCGACGTCGAGCGCGCGCTGCTGCTGGCGGTCAACCACTCCGGCGACAGCGGCACCACCGGCGCCATCTGCGGCGCCATCGTGGGAGCCCGGTACGGCCAGGCCGCGCTGCCGAGGCGCTGGCTGGACCGGCTGGAAGGAAAAGACGTCATCGCCCAGCTCGCCGACGACCTCGCCACCCAGGCCGTCGGCGGCCCCGTCGCCCGGGACGAATACCCGGGATGCTGACCCGCACCGGCGCCGTACGGCCCATCACCCCCGGCGGCCATGCGGATGTGGTGGCCATGCGGGGCGCGGCCGCCCGCTGACTCGGCGGCTTCCGGGGGCACCTCCGAGCGACGCTGAACCTCTACAAACCCACCCCCGGCGTCTGCACACCGGGTCCATAGATTCCTGGTCATGACCGTCGATACCGATGATTTCCTGACCTGGCTACGGGACTTCGAGGGCGCGGAGCTGCTGCGGCGAACCTGGGGCGACCCGGACTGGAGCCTCGGCGCACGGCTGGAGCCGAACCTGGTGAGAAGCCTCCAGCGGTTCCAGGTGGGGGAGGACGGCGACGGCCGCGCTCTGGCGGGCAAGGCCGACCGGGCGGGCGATCCGCTGTACGCGAGCGCGATCCGGCTGTTCGTCGACGAGGAGCGCGAGCACGCCCGCCTGCTCGGCCGGCTGCTGGAGGCCGCGGGCGCGGCGACCATCCCGGGCCACTGGACCGACGCCGCCTTCGTCCGCCTGCGGCGGCTCCTCGGCCTGCGGACGGAGCTGATGGTCCTGATGCTCGCCGAGGTCGTCGCGCTCACCTACTACCGGGCCGTGCGCGACGGCGTCCGCGACCTGCTCGCCTCGGACGTCGCCGGCCGGATCCTCGCCGACGAGCTCCGCCACGTGCCGTTCCACTGCGACCGCCTGCGCCGGTCCTTCCGCGACTCCTCCCGGCTCGCGCGGGAGACCGCGCGGGCACTGTGGTGGCTGCTGCTGGCCGGCGCGCTGACCGTGGTGCTCCTCGACCACGGTCACTGCCTGCGCGGCCTCGGCGTCACCCGGACGGGCTTCGCCGGCGACGTCATCGCCGACTTCCGCGCCGTGGTCGCCGACGTGATGTCCCAGGGCCCACCGGATGCCACCTGACCGGCCGACGAGGAAGGTCTCACGGGCGTGGATCGGTTCGATAGCGGCCCGGAGTCGTTCCGACGACGCCGGTGAACGCCGCGATGAAGCCGCTGGGGTTGGCCCATCCGCAGGCGTGGGCGGTCCGGGTGGTGTCGTGGCCGTCGGCCAGGAGCACGAGCGCGTGGTAGACGCGTAGCTGCGTGCGCCATTCGTAGAAGGTCATGCCGAGTTCGTCGCGGAACAGCCGGCTGAGGGTGCGGGAGCCGGCTCCGACCGCCCTCCCGAGTCCGGCCAGCGTGGTGTTGTCCGCCGGGTTCTCATGCAGCATCCGGGCGATGGCCCGCAGCCGGTCGTCCCGCGGTTCGGGCAGGTGCAGCGGCTGTTCGTGTGCTTCGCGCAGCTCGTCGACGAGGACGCGAAGGAGGCGAGCGCGCGCGGAGCGGCTGTAGCCGGGCGCGGCGTCGTCGTGGTTGCGGGGGCCGGTCAGCGCGAGCAGGACCTCGCGGGCGAGGCCGGAGGCGGTGAACACGGCGGGACGCTCGGGCATGAGCCGGGCGAGCGACGGCGACAGGAAGACGATGCGCATGTCGGTGTCGCCGTGGGCGCGGTGGCGGTGCGTGAACCCGGCGGGCGTCCAGGCGACCCGGTTGGCGGGGACGACCGAGGTGCCGCGCTCGGTGACGACCGCCAGGACGCCGCCGGCCGCGTACACCAGGTGCCCCCGTGCGTGCGACCGCGTCGCGCTCGTGCCGCCGGACGGCCAAAGGTGGCGCCCGCCGGACGGCCAGATGTGCGACGTGACGCCGGCGGCCGGATGAGGTTGGCGGCTAACGGGCATCGATCGGCATTCTATCGGTGGCCCGCCACACCTTGGTCTGGCGAGACTTCCCGCATGCGCGGTGGTCTCCGGTCGCGTACAGCGCACCGGCCGGACCACACGGCAGCGAGGCGGCGTGCCTCGATGCCGCGGCGCCTACGAGAAGTGGAGAAGCGCATGGAGACGTTCGTCCTCGTGCCCGGCGGCTGGCACGGCTCCTGGTCGTTCGAGGCGGTGGTCCCGCTGCTGGAACGCGCCGGGCACGCCGTGCACGCCGTGACCCTGACCGGTCTGCGGCCGGACGACGACGAGGCGACGGTCGCGACCGCCAACCTCGACACGCACGCCGGCGACGTACTGCGGCTCCTCGACCGCGCCCACGTCACCGGCGCGACGCTGGTCGGCCACAGCTACGGCGGGATGGTGATCGCCGCCGCCGCCGATCGCGCCGACGGCCGGGTCTCACGGCTGGTGCACCTCGACGCCTATGTGCCACGCGACGGCGAGTCGTGCTGGTCGTCGACGACCGAGCGGTACCGGGAGTTGTTCGCCGCGGGCGCCGCGACCACCGGCTACGCCGTCCGGCCGCCGGACGGCGGCGACCCCCGCCGCCGTCCCCATCCCCTCGCCTCCTTCGTGCAGGCGATCCGGCTCACGGGCGCGCTCGCCCGGGTGCCCCGCCGGGAGTTCGCCTACTGCTCGGGATGGGAGGACCGGACGCCGTTCGCCGGACTGCGCACCCGGCTCCAGGCCGACCCCGGGTGGCGGGTCCACGACCTGCCGACCGGCCACGACGCGATGCGCGAGGCCCCGGAGGCGGTCGCCGCGCTGCTGCTCGGCGACCGCCTCCGGGGCGCGTCGGCGCTCCAGGGACGAGAAGGTCAGTACGGCCAGCCGGGGACGTTCAGCCGGACGCTGTAGAGGCCGAAGTTGCCGGAGTTGCCGCCTCGGGAGGGCGTGCCCGAGGTGATGTACAGCGTCTGCCCGTCGGGGCCGCCGAAGGCGACGTTGGTGGTGTTCATCCCGGCCGAGATGGTGCCGAGCTGCACGCCGGACGGCGAGTACACGTGGACCTTGCCGTCGTTGAAGGACGCCTGGTAGAGGTTGCCGGCGCAGTCGATGGTCGCGCCGTCGGATCCGTTCAGGGACGCGAAGTCGGCGCGCTGGCCGAGGCTGCCGTCGGCGTTGACCGGCCACTTGTAGATCCGTCCCGTGCCGTTGCCGCCGACGTAGAGCGTCCTGCCGTCGGGGGAGAGCACGATGCCGTTGGGCTCCCGGATGGTGTCGTCGATCAGCGACACGACGCCGTTCTTCACCCGGAACACGCCGGTGCGGCCGGACATCTGGTCCGCCCGGTTCGCCCGTTGGAAGTCGGGGTCGGTGAAGTAGACCGTGCCGTCGGCGCCGACGGTGAGGTCGTTCGGCGAGTTGAAGGCGCGGCCCTGGTAGGAGGAGGCCACCACGCCCCGCGTCCGGTCGGGCAGACCGAAGGAGGAGACGCTGCGCTGGTCGTGCGTCGCGGCCAGCAGCGTGCCGCCGTCCCGGCTGAGCGCCAGGCCGTTGCTGCCCGAGCCGGCGATGAAGGTCTCGAACGTGCCCAGGTGGGTGAACCGCAGCACGTCCGCGGGCTGGACGCCCTCCGAGCCGGTGCCGTCGCGCATCAGCGACAGCAGCAGACTCTGTGAGGTGGCGTCCCAGACCGGGCCCTCCAGGAAGTTGAACCCGTCCCGGATCTTCGTGGCCGTCACCGACGTCGACGGCAGCGGGCTGGGATAGCTCGCACCCGGCGTGCACGGCCCGACGCCGGGATGCGGCGTGCTCGGCGTGGGCGTCGGTGTGGGCGGGGGAGTCGGGGTGGGAGTCGGTGTGGGCGTGGGAGTCGGCGTCGGCGTGGGGGTGACCGTCGGGGTGGGGGTGAGGGTCACGGGCCCGCTGCACATGACACCGTTGAGCCAGAACGTGTTGGGCAGAGGATTGGCGCCGGTGAGGCTCGCCTGGAATCCCAGGCCGCTGACCGTGGCGTTGGTGGCGATCGAGCCGTTGTAGGACATGCTGGTAGCGCTCACACGCGCGCCGGACTGCGTCCACGTGGCGTTCCAGCCCCACCCGACCCGCTGGCCTGAGTCGAGGAAGTCGAACTCCAGCTTCC
Source organism: Sphaerisporangium sp. NPDC049457 (assembly GCF_055586705.1). Lineage (NCBI taxonomy): Bacteria > Bacillati > Actinomycetota > Actinomycetes > Streptosporangiales > Streptosporangiaceae > Sphaerisporangium > Sphaerisporangium sp. NPDC049457. The sequence goes on from NZ_JBVJHR010000002.1 coordinate 379,046, forward strand.
AGCCGTTGACCGGGTCGCCGAGGTTGGTGATGGCCACGTCGCCCTGGAAGCCGCCGTTCCACTGATTCATGATCTTGTAGGTCACCTTGCATCCGGCGGCGGCCGCCGCCGGCATCGTCACCGCTGCGACTCCACCGGCGACGACCAGCGCGGCGGCCAGCCCAGTGGCCGCGACAGCGGCGAGACCTCGTCTCATCTGGCGTCCTTTCGGGAGGCGGCGACGGGCGGACGCCGCCCGCGTCGAAGTGCCGGTCGGGGCGGGATGCACCGGCACGCCACGCGGCGCGCCGCCGACCGAGCCTCCCGAAGTTAACCGACGAACTTGACGGTCGCGATCGGCCGCCGTCACGGCGTCCGCCGTGTGAGACGCGCTGTGACGCGCTTGCACGCGGCGGCCGGTCGCGCGCCGGGCCGCCGGCGGCCTCAGCCTGGGCGAACGCGGCCGCCCGCCCGTCCGGCGCGCCGATCGGCGTCCGGAAGGGGGCCGGGCCGCCGTGCTGAAACGTTCACCTTCGCCGAGCGCGCGGCCGCCCTCGTCCCGGCGGTCGCCTCACGGCGGTCGCCTCACGGCGGTCGTGAACGCGGCATCGCCCGGCTTCACCGCAGGGCGTCGGCGCGGGCCTGGCGGAGGGACGCCATGACGGTCTCTCGCAGGCCGGGGCACAGGGCGATGGTCGCGGCCGAGCCGACGGTGTGCGCGGTGTCGTCCTGGTCGAGCACGACGCCGCCCGCCTCGCGCACCAGAAGCACCCCCGCCATCGTGTCCCACGGCGCGTTCGCCAGGATGACGGACGCGTCGAGCTTCCCCTGCGCCACCCACGCCAGGTCGATCGCCGCCGTCCCGATCATCCGGATCCGCTGCGCCCGGCCGCCGAGCCGGGCCAGCAGCGCCAGCCTGACCCGGTTCTTCGCGTCCGCGTCCGCGCCGACGGCGAAGTCGCCGATCGAGATCATCGCCTCGGACAGGTCCCGGGTCTCCGAGGCGCGGATGCGCTCGTCTCCCATGAACGCCCCGTGCCCGGCCGCGGCGGTGTAGCCGACGCCGAGGAACGGCAGGTCGATGGCGGCCAGCACGCTGTTCTCGCCCTTGACGAGAGCGAGTGACACCGCGCACAACGGGACGCCGCGGGCCAGGTTCGCCGTGCCGTCCACCGGATCGAGGGCCCACCACAGCGCGTCGCCGGCCGAGCCGGTACGTCCGCGCTCTTCGCCGAGGATCCCGATCTCCGGGGTCTCGCGGGACAGGAAGTCACGCACCGCGTCCTCGACGGCGAGGTCGACATCGGTCACCATGTCGCGGTCGCCCTTCGCCATGACCGAGGACGGCATCCGGGACCGGATGATCCGGTGCGCCGTCGCCACGGCTTCCCTGGCGACGGGCAGCAGTTCGAGGTGGCCGGTCACGTCAGGCGCCGGCGGTGCCGCGCCGGCCCTGCGCGACCGTGTCGAGATGCGGCAGATGGTGCCCGAGCCGGTCGCGTTTCGCGATCAGGTAGCGGAGGTTGTGGTCGTTCGCCTGCGCGAGGAGCGGCACACGGGCCGCCACCGCGATGCCGTGCGCTTCGAGGGCGCGGATCTTGTCGGAGTTGTTGGACATCAGCCGGACCGACCTGACTCCCAGGTACTTCAGCACCCGGGCCGCCGGGCCGAAGTCCCGGGTGTCCACCGGAAGGCCGAGCACGGTGGCCGAGTCGACGGTGTCCAGCCCGTCCTCGTCCTGCAACCGGTGGGTGCGCACCTTGGCGACCAGGCCGATGCCGCGGCCCTCGTGCCCGCGCAGGTACACGAGGACACCGCTTCCCGCGTGGACGATCGCGTCGAGCGCGGCGTTGAGCTGATCGCCGCACTCGCACCGCATCGCGGCGAAGATGTCGCCCGTCACGCATTCCGAATGCACCCGGACGAGGACGCCGTCGTGCGTCCTGATGTCACCGAAGACGAGGGCGAGGTGTTCGTGCCCGTCGGCCGGGTCGCGGAACGCGACCGAGCGGAAGGTGCCGTGGCGGGTCACCAGATCGGCCTCGGCGACGTCCTCGCTCGTGATGCTGAGGTCACGCATCTATATCTCCTCGTTTCTCGGCGGTCGATATCGGGCTCGAACCGTCTTCGACGGCTCCGGCTGTTGCGAGATCGCGGGCGGCGGCGGAGGCTGACGATCCATGAACGACTCCGCGTACCTCCTGCCGTTGGCCACCACCACAGAAGAACGGGATCGGCGCGCCGAAGTGGCGCTGCTGCCCATCGGCAGCTTCGAGCAGCACGGGCCGTACCTCCCGCTGGCCACCGATACGATCATCGCCTGCACGATCGCCGGCGAACTCGCGGCCGCCTATCCGGTGCTGCACCTGCCGCCCGTCACCGTCTCGTGCTCCCACGAGCACGAGCACGCGGCCTGGCCGGGAACGGTCAGCGTCTCCGCCGCGACGCTGTACGCCGTGGTCCGGGACATAGCGGCTTCTCTCCAGAGGGCCGGTATCACCAGGCTGGTGCTGGTCAACGGCCATGGCGGAAACTACGTGCTGGGCAACGTCGTCCAGGAGGCCGCGGGGGAGGGGCGGCGTATGGCGGTCTTCCCAGGTGGCGCCGACTGGGAGTCGGCGTGGGCCGCGGCGGGCCTGGAGACCTCCGCCTGGAGCGACATGCACGCGGGAGAACTGGAGACGTCCATCCTTCTGCACGCCCATCCACGGCTGGTCAGGCCCGGTTACGAATCGGGCGACCGGCTGTCCGACGACCGTCAGCACCTGCTCACCCTCGGCATGGCGGCGTACACGGAGTCGGGGGTCATCGGCAGGCCGTCATTGGCTTCGGCGAGCAAGGGAAAGGCCGTTCTCGGCAGCCTGGTCCAGTCGTTCGGCGGCTACCTCGCCGTCCTCGGCTCCTAGCGTCCGTGCCCCTCCGACGGACGCCCCTCCGGCCGACGCCCCTCCGGCTGGCGCCCGTCCGGCCGGCGCGCGATCAGCGGGACCGGTGCCGCGGCGGAGCAGCAGCACCACGGCGCCCGGCAGGCTCGCGGCGAAGGCGAGCACCCCGTACACCACCGCGGTGGTGAGCCCCTGTTCGGCGCCGAGCCCCACGGCGCCGAACGCCACCGCAGAGAAGCCCTCGCGCGGCCCCCATCCGCCGACGTTCACCGGCAGGGCCATCACGAGCAGCGCCAGCAGCGCCAGCGGGACGAGCCGCCCGATCGGCGCGGCCGAGCCCGCGGTGCGCGCGGCGACGAGGAACAGTGCGACGTACCCGAGCAGCACCGCGGCGGACAGCCCCAGCGCGCCCGGCCACGCGTCCCTGGCCAGCAGGCCGCGGCGCAGATCCGCCGCGGCGGTCGCGACCGCGCCCCGCCATCGCGGGATGTCCGGCCTGCGCCAGGCCCAGGTCACGAGCGCGCCGGCGACGGCGAGCCCGCCCAGCAGGGCCGCCGTGATCCCAAGGCCCGGCATGAGGGCGCGGGCCATCGTCGCGGCCAGCGACGGCTCCAGCAGCAGCGCGGTGACGCCCGCGCCGATCAGCACCACCTGGCCGGCGGTCCGTTCCAGCACCACGGCGCGGACGCCGCGGCCGACGTCACCGGCGTACCGTCCATGGCGGAGCGCCCGGTGCGCGTCGCCGAGCACGCCGGCGGGGAGCACCGCGTTGAGGAACAGCGCCCGGTAGTAGTCCGCGACCGCCGTGAGCATCGGCAGCGGCAGGCCGAGCCGGCGCGCCAGCAGCCGCCACCGCCAGACGCTGAGCACGGTGGTCAGCAGTCCGATCAGCAGCGCGGCCAGCACCGCCGGGGCGTCGATCAGCCTGAGCCCGTCGACGAACGCGCCGGTGCCGAGCCGCCATACCAGCACGAGCAGGATGGCCACCGCGACGACCGCGCGCAGCCACGGCCACATCCGCCTCGTCAACGGCGCGTACCGGCTCGTCAACGGCGCGCACCGGTCGCGGGCGCCGGGAGCGCGAGCAGGTCCTCGTGCCCGACCACGACGCGTAACGCGCCGGCCGCGCACGCGTCGAGCCTGCGCCGCAGATAGGCCCGCCCTTCCGGCGCGAGGTCCGGACGCTGCTCACAGGCGGCGCCGACCCAGCCGCGCAGCCACTCGGCGGTCAGCGCCTCCTGGTCCGCGCCGAGCCGCCATGGACTGGGCCGGGTGAGCACCGTGGCGCCCCGTCGCGCGAAGGCGGCCGCGGCGAAGGCGGACGCGTCGGGGCCGAGCAGGCGCCGGCCGGCGGTGACACGGCGCTGGTGGGCGTCGAAGGCGGCGGCGATCTCGGCGTCGAGCGGGTCGGCCGGGCCGAGCTCGACCCGGCCGACCACGGAAAGGGTCAGCAGCGCGGGGAGCCGGGCCTCGGCGCAGGCGTCGGCGAGGCCGTCCACCTCGTCGGCGGTGAGCAGGTCCAGCAACGCGGAGGCGGTCACCAGCGAGGCCCCGGCGAGCTCGCCGGCGCCGAGCCGGGTGACGTCGCCCCGCGCGGCCTCCATCGTGACGGGGCCGCCGTCGGCGGCCGGGCCGCTGACGCCGGCGACGGCGCGCGCGAGCAGGCCGGGGTCCCGGTCGTGCAGGATCCAGTGCTGCGGGCCGGGCAGCCGGGCGGCCAGCCAGCGCCCCATGGCGCCGGTGCCGCAGCCGAGATCACGGATGACCAGCGGGCCGGCGGGCCGGCGCGCGGTCGCCAGGTGGGCGCGCAGCGGGTCGAGCAGGTCCGTCGCGCGGGCCGAGGCGTCGGCTTCTTCGCGCAGTGCCAGCCATCGCGGGCTGAATTCGGGGGCGTTCACGTGGCCGGCCCGGACCGCGGCCGAAGCCGTTCCAGCACCTCCGCCAGGCGTTGTGATGTTACGTCCCATCCGTCCAGCATGCCACGCCTGTCACAAGCCGACCTCCTTATCCGTTCTCTTAGGGCGGGCTCGCCGAGCCAGCGGCGTAGCGCGTCCGCGAGCGCGGCGGGGTCCTCCGGGGGCGTGAGCATCCCGGGGACGCTGCCGTCGGGCGCGCGGCCCAGGGTCTCCGGTACCGCGTCCACGGCCGTCGCCAGCACCGGAATGCCGCGGGCCAGCGCCTCGGTCACCACCATGCCGTACGTCTCGCCGCGTGAGGCCAGCACCACGAGGTCGGCGGCGGCATAGCCGGCGGCGAGCAGTTCGCCGGTGCGCGGACCGGTGAGCCGTACCCGGTCCTGCAGGCCGAGCGCGGCGATCCGCTCACGGAGCCGCGCGACGTACGCGGGGCTGCGGTGCGGGGATCCGACGAGCTCGCAGCTCCACGGCAGGTCGGCAAGCGTTCCGAGGGCCCGCACGAGCAGGTCCTGCCCCTTGCGAGGGGTGAGCGCGGCCACGCAGAGCAGCCGGGACGCGCCGTCGGTGCCGGGAGCGAGCGGCGCGGGGTCGGCGCCGGGCGGGACGACGTGGACCCGCTCGGGGTCGAGACCGTGGTGTACGGCCAGTTCGCGCCCGGCCCACGGGCTGGTCGCCAGCACCGCGGTGGCCGCGTGCAGCGTCGTCCGCTCGCGGGCGTCGAGCTCCTCGGCCAGCGCTGGGGCGATGCCGGTCTCGGCGGCCAGCGGCAGGTGCACCAGCACCGCGAGGCGCAGCCGGCGCGCGTGCGGGAGGACGACCTCGGGGACGCCGCACGCGACCAGCCCGTCCATCAGCACCACGGCGCCGTCGGGGAGGGAGGCGAGCGCCCGTGCCAGCTCGGCGCGGGCGTCCGCGCCGGGTGCCGGCCAGGCGCCGTCGACGGCGACCTCGTGGACCGACCAGCCCGCCGCGGCGAGGCCCTGGCACACGCGCCGGTCATAGGTGTTCCCCCCGCTGGGGACGGTCACGTCGTCCACGTCACCGGGCAGGAAGACGTGCACCGAGCGCGCCGCCGTGCTCATGGACGCGGCGGCGGGCGAGCTCAAAGGGCGCGCTCGTAGCTCGCCCAGGCGACGTGCGACTCGTGCAGGGTGACGGTGATCCCGGCCAGGCCGCGCGCCCCCTCGCCCAGGACTCCCGCGCGCGCCCGGTCGGCGAGCCGGTCGGCGATGACCTTGGCGAGGAACTCCGTCGTGGTGTTGACCCCGGCGAAGGCCGGCTCGTCGTCCAGGTTGCGGAGGTTCAGCTCGCCGAGCACGGCGCCGAGCTCCTGGGTGGCGAGGGCGATGTCGACCACGATGTTGTCGCCGTCGAGCTCGGCCCGGCGGAACGTCGCGTCGACGACGAACGTCGCGCCGTGCAACCGCCGTGCCGGGCCGAAGACCTCGCCGTGGAAGCTGTGCGCGACCATCATGTGGTCGCGAACGGTGACACTGAACAATGCGTCCATCCTCCAGGAGGTCGGCTGCCTGTTAGTCCTCGGCCGGACCATACACGACTCGATGGCACAATCCGGGCAGATCGCCGTTGGCGATGCGGGCCAGCGCGTCGGGCAGGTCCGCGAACGCGCACTCGCCCGTGATCAGCGCGTCGAACGCGGGGTCGGCGAGGAAGCGCATGGCCAGCGACAGCCGATCGGCGTAGGTGCGCCGGGCACGCCTCGCCGGTGACACCGAGCCCACCTGGCTGCCGCGCACGACCAGGCGACGGGAGTGGAAGGCCTCGCCGAGCGGCACGCTGATCCGCCGGTCGCCGTACCAGCTGAGCTCGATGACGGTGCCCTCGGCGGCCAGGAGCTCCAGCGATCGCGCGAGACCGGCCTCGGTGGCGCTGGCGTGCACCACGAGGTCGCACTCCCCGGCGGCCCGCTCGGGCGTCACGAAGCCGACGCCGAGCGCCTCGGCGACGGCCGCCCGCGCCGGATCCACATCGACGAGCTGCACCTGGACGCCCGGGAACCCGGCGAGCAGTCTGGCCACGCAACAGCCGACCATCCCCGCCCCGACGACGGCGACCCGGTCGCCGATGAGCGGCGCCGCGTCCCACAGGGCGTTCACCGCAGTCTCCACCGTGCCGGCCAGCACCGCCCGCGCCGCGGGCACCGCGTCCGGCACGAGGGTCACCGCGCCGACCGGGACGACATAGCGGGTCTGGTGCGGATAGAGGCAGAAGACGGTGCGCCCCTGCCAGGCCGGCGGCCCCTCCTCGACCACCCCCACATTGAGATAGCCGTACTTGACCGGCCCGGGGAAGTCGCCCTCCTGGAAGGGCGCCCGCATCACCTCGTGCTGGCTCGCCGGCACGCCGCCGCGGAAGACGAGGCTCTCCGTGCCCCGGCTCACGCCGGAATAAAGGGTGCGGACCAGGACCTCGCCGGCGGCGGGTTCCGGCACGACGGCCGGCCGAATCTCTCCCTCACCGGGAGATTTAAGCCAGAAAGCATCTGATTTGAGCCGCATCGGCCTCCTCTCCGTATCTCATCGCGAGGGAGTCATCACTGCCCGGAAACGGGTCAGCCGCATGATATTGGACGCCCCGTATCCGGGGTCATGGAGTTGGAGGCGTAGTTGACCACACTGGATTGGCGCGTGCCGGAGGTGCAGGTCCGCGGACCGGCCGCCGGGGTGGGGGCGCAGGTCGTCCTGCTCGTCGTGCTCTGGGCGGACGCGGGCCTGAACTCCGCGGGCCGGCTGGCCGGACTCGCCTGTGCCGTGATCCTCTCGGCCATCCTCACCCGCTCCATGCGCCGGTCCGGGATCAGCTCGCTGGGACCGGCCGGCCTGGTCACCCTGGCCCGCGCCGAGCTGGCCGTAGGCGTCACGGCGCTGGTGACGAGCGGCCTCACCGGCGGGCGGGCGCCGGTCTCGTACATCGTCGCGCTCGCCACGGTGGCGCTGATCCTCGACGGGGTCGACGGCCATGTGGCGCGGCGCACCGGGACCGTGTCGCAGCTCGGGGCGCGGTTCGACATGGAGACCGACGCCTTCCTCATCCTGGTGCTCAGCGTGCACGTGGCCGGATCCACCGGCGTCTGGGTGCTCGCGATCGGCGCCATGCGGTACGCGTTCGTCGCGGCCGCCTGGGCGCTGCCCTGGCTGCGGGCGCCGCTGCCGCCGAGCTTCGCCCGCAAGGCCGTGGCCGCGCTACAGGGCGTCATCCTGGTCGTCGCGAGCGCCGGAGTGGCGCCGCGTTTTGTCGCGGACGGACTGGTCGCGGTGGCGCTGGCGTCGCTCGTGTGGTCGTTCGGCCGCGACATCGGGTGGCTGTGGCGCGACCGGCACCTCGGCCGGTCGCGTGCGCAGGACGGCGGCCGGGCCGGGGAAGTACCGTGGCACCTCATGGAACGGAGCGGCTGGCCATCGGCCGAGGCCGCCCACGCGGCGGCGCCCGGCGAGCCGCGCCTTGTCCAGCACGTTTGAACCACCGGTGGCCGCCGGGCGTATACGTACTCGACGCCGCGAGCCGGCTCGCGCGGCCTCGGCCGGCATCGCGGCGGTGACCGGCGTCACCGGGCCCGGCGTGGAAGGACCTTGAGGATTGTCGTTCATCACGCGCTTCCGCCGGCCGTCGCCGCAGGAAGGGACGGCCCCGAAGGGCGCCCCCGCCGACGCCGGCGCGACCGAACCCGCCGGCGACGCCCCGAGGCGCCCCGTCGCCGCGTGGGTGGCCACCCTCTTCGCCTGCCTGTTCGTGCTGTTCGCCCTCAACGCCCCGAACCAGATCGGGCATCTCACGCCCGGGGCGTTCGCCCGTATCCCACTGGAAGGGCTCATCGGCGTCGCCCTCGTGCTCGTCCTGCCGGCCAGGCCCAGGCGAGTGGCGGCGGCGCTCGCCGGCGCGGCCCTCGCCCTGCTGACGATCGTCAAGTTCGTCGACATGGGCTTCTACGCGGTGCTCCAACGGCCCTTCGACCCGGTGCTCGACTGGGCCTTCTTCGGGAACGCCGTGGACTTCCTCACCGCGTCGTTCGGCCGGGCCGGCGCGGCCGGCTCCATCGTCGCGGTCGCGGTGCTGCTCGTCGGCGTGCTCACCCTGATGACGCTGTCGGTCGTGCGCCTGGCCCGCCTGGTGTCCAGGCACCGCGTCCCGGCGGCCGGCACCACCGGGACGCTCGGGGTCGCCTGGGTCGCCTGCGCCCTGCTCGGTGTGCCGATCGCCCCTGACGTGCCCGCCGCCGCCCTCGTCCGCGACCACGCGGTCCAGGTGGGCGCGAGCCTGCGTGACCAGCGGGTGTTCGCCGCGCAGGCCGCCGTCGACGCCTTCCGCGACACCCCGGGCCAGGACCTGCTGACCGCTCTGCGCGGCAAGGACGTCATCGTCTCCTTCATCGAGAGCTACGGCCGTGACGCGGTCGAGGATCCGGAGTTCGCGCCGCAGGTGGACGCGGTGCTCGACGCGGGGAGCCGCCGGCTGCGCGCGGCCGGGTTCGCCTCCCGCAGCGCCTTCCTCACCTCGCCGACCTTCGGCGGCGGCAGCTGGCTGGCCCATGCCACGCTGCTCTCCGGCCTGTGGGTGAACAACCAGCGGCGCCACGGCGACCTGGTCACGAGCGACCGCCTGACCCTCGGCACCCTGTTCCGGCGCGCGGGCTGGCGGACGGTCGCCGTCATGCCGGGCAACACCAAGGACTGGCCCGAGGGGGCGTTCTACGGCTACGACCGGGTCTACGACTCGCGCAACCTCGGCTATCGCGGCCCGGGCTTCAACTGGGGCACCATGCCCGACCAGTACACCCTGTCGGCCTTCCACCGGCTCGAACGCGCCAAGCCGGGCCACGCGCCGATGATGGTGGAGATGCCCCTGGTCTCCAGCCACGCGCCCTGGGCGCCCATTCCCCGCCTCGTCGACTGGAACGCCGTCGGCGACGGCTCCGTCTTCGGCCCCATCGCCGCCACCGGCGAGTCGCCGGACGCCGTGTGGCGCGACGCCGCCCGGGTGCGCACCGAGTACCGGCGTTCCATCGAGTACACGCTGAGTTCCCTCATCTCCTACGTGGAGACCTACGGCGACGACGATCTCGTGCTCGTCTTCCTCGGCGACCACCAGCCCGCCCCGATCGTCACCGGTGAGGGCGCGAGCCGGGACGTGCCCGTCACGATCGTCGCCCGCGACCGGGCCGTGCTGGACCGGATCTCCGGATGGGGCTGGCAGGACGGCCTGAAGCCCGGCCCGGGAGCCCCGGTCTGGCGGATGGACGCCTTCCGCGACCGCTTCCTCACCGCCTTCAGGTGATCAGACAGACGATCCGCCTTCCGCACCGCGTTCAGCCGATCAACCGGACGATCCGCCGGAGGGGCACGGCGGGGGGATCGGTTCGCTCCCCGGCACCGACAGCAGCTCCTCCGGCGTCAGCCGCGAACGCGCCGAGATGCGGCACAGATGGTCCATCCACTGGGCGGGGTCGACCCTTACGAACTCCAGCCCCCGGTAGGGGCCGTTGGCGAAGACGGGGGGATCGCCGAAACCGGTGTCGAGGAGCATCGCCCTGCCGCCGGAGAGCAAGGCGTGGATCTCGGACCGGAACGGCACGGCGAGTTCGCGCCGGCGGGTGGCGACCTCCCAGACCTCCAGCTGTTCTCCCTCCATGGCGAAGCGTCCGTCGTCCATCGCCGGCCAGCCCGAGCTCGCCGGCAGACGACCGGCCTCGGCGTAACCCTGGCCGGCGTTCCACGCGCGTACCGAAGGGGTGTCGGTGCCGAAGTCGGTCAACGACGCGATCAGCCGTCCGCCACTCCGGTCGAAACGGAGCGTGCAGATGGTCACCTGCCGCTCGAGGCGGATCGTCCGGACGACCCCGCCGGTGCGCAGGTCGCGGATCTCGATCGTGTTCTCCCGTGCCGCCACGGCGTACTCGCGCCCGCCGGGCCGTACCGCGATCGCCGGGTCCACGTCGGGACGGTCCTCCGGCTTCACCCCCGACCGGTCCTCCAGCACCTGCGGGGCCGAGAGCCGCTTCCCCGTGGCGGGGTCCCATCGCGTCACGAGGCCGTCGAAGGAGACCAGGAGGTGTCCCTCGCCGTCGAACACCGGCACCGGGGCCGTGTACTCCCCGCCGGGAGGCCCCGTCCCCTGGTACGGCAGGTCGATGACGGACGCCACCCGCAACGCGCCGGTGTCCCAGACGGCGACGCGCCGCTGGTCGGCCGTCGCGGTCAGCAGCCACCTGCCGTCCTCGCTCAGCGCCATGTTCCCGGCCGACAGCCGCACCTTGTCGGCGACGGAGTTGACGTGCGTGGAAAGGTGACGGCCGCCGTCGTCCGCCCACAGGTCGATCCTGCCGGCCGCGGAACCGTCCAGATCCGTGGAGAGCGTGGCGATGAGATGGCGCTTCTCGCTCACCGCCACTTCGTGCAACGTGCCTGGGAAGAACTCCAGCGACCCGGGCACGAGGCGGCGGACGTCCGCATGGGCCCGCGGGCCCAGCGCGTTGAACCCGATCCCGCTGACGAGCAAACCTGCGCCGTCGTCCACGAGATTGCCCACCTGCCAGTCTCCGTCGGCGGGCAGGACGTAACAGGCGGCGGTCTTCCCCGTGCGCAGGTCCCAGACGACGTACTGCTGCCGGTTCGCGTCACCGGAGGACGAGCCCTCGGTGGTCACGTTGCCCAGCAGGTACCTCCCGTGCGCCTCCAGCCGGTAGTAGTCCGCCCTCTCGCACGCGAAGGAGGAGGTGAACTCCTTGCGCGGTGCCGCGCGGGCGACGTCCCACACGCGCACGGTCACGGTGCTGCGCTCGCCGCCCCTTCCGAGCAGGACGTAGGTCCGGTCCACTCCTGTCTCGGCGCGGCGGTCGCACCGTACGTCCACGAGAGTGCCGCCGTCGGGGGTGAGGTACTGCCGCTGCCCCTGTACGGGAATCGACCTCAGCGTCCGGCCCGTGCCGGCGTCCCGGACGGCGACGCGCCCCGTCACCCCCGGGCTGACGCCCTCCTCGGTCCCGACGGTCAGGTCCCCCAGCTCCACCCCCCGATATCCGAGGATCTTCCCGGTCAGCACGGTGCGCGAGCCGTCCCCGAAGCCGAGCACCTCATCGGCGAACCTCACCTCCCGCACGACCGGCCTCGCGTCGACGCCCTCGAACCGGACCAGGTACGACCTGTCGTCCACGGCGGCGTAGAGCGCCCCGTCCGCGGAGAACTGCAGTTGGGCCGCCGCGCCGTGCGGGCCCTTCGGCAGCGCGATGTCGGCGAGCGGCCGGGAACGCTCCACGTCCCACACGACCAGACGGTCGTTGTCGTTGTCCACCGTCGCGACGCGGCGGCCGTCCAGGGTGGTGGCCACCCGGTCGGGTACGAAACCCAGGTTCACCGGCGTGCCGGGGCCCCGCCGGGTCAGGTCCCAGCGCGTCAGGCTCGTGCGGGTCAGCACCATCGCCGTCCGGCCGTCCGCCATCGCCGCGACCTCTCGTGCTCTGCCGGGCGTCTCCAGGAAGTGCGTGACCTGCCGCGTCTCAAGGTAGCGCCGGGCGAGGTTGGAGTACGCCTCCGGAGTGCTCTTGGCGCGGTACGCCGCCACGGTCAGCAGGTTCGCCGCCGTCGGGAGGTCGCTGGTCGTCGCGGCGGTCTGGGCGCTCGCCGACAGCGCCCGGGAGAAGTTGTGGAGAGCCTCGTCCTGGGACACCCGCCGCTGGTTGTCGAGCAGCGTTCCGAGGAGGAGGGCCGCGACGGTCAGCACCGCCAGGGACGAGACGGTCGTCCGCCGGACGCGCAGGGACCTTCGGCGGGCGGCCCATCCGGCGTCGAGGAAGTCGTGCTCCTTCCGGCTCAGCTCGGCGGGCCTCGTCCGCTGCCATTGCCTGCCGATCTCCAGCGGCGCCCCGCGCGGCAGCAAGGAGCGGTCGCGGCCGGCCGCCTCCCACTGCGTGATGTCCAGGCGCAGGCCTTCCTGCCAGACGCGGAAGTCGAGGTCGCTCGCCAGCCACCTGGCGAACCGCCCCCAGCCCGCGATGAGGGCCTCGTGCGCGAGCTCCACCGTCTCGGTGCCGTCGGGAGCCCGGCCGGAGACCACCAGCCTCGTCCGCGCCAGCCGCTGCGCCAGCGACCACTGCTCGGCGGTGAGCTCGTCCCGGCGTACGACCCGGCGGGTGTGCCTGCCCGCCTCGCCGGGCCGCACCAGCCGCTCGAACACGCTGCGCGCGGCGGCGTGCTCCGAGGCCTGCAGGTCGCCGGTCCAGACCCGCTCGGCGTACTGGGCCAGCGCACCGCGCACGCCGCCCAGCCGCTCGTAGGCCTCGTGCCCGATGACGCCTGCCGCCTGGGACTCCCACAGCAACGTCAGCGTGAACTCCAGCAGGGGCAGGGCCCCGGGCTCGTCCGCCAGGTCGTCGAGTATGCGGTCCACCAGCCCCGGCGCGAAACTCACGCTCCCGATCGCGTCGACCGGCCCCCGTACGGCCGCCCGCAGCTCCTCCCGTCCCAGCGGACCGAGCAGAAGGAGCCCGGGATTGAGGAACTCGCCCATGCCGGCGATGTCCAGCACCTGGTCCAGGAAGTCCGAACGGAGCGTGACGACGACCCGGACCGTCCGGCCGGCCTGCCTGGGAGCCGTGAGCACCGCCCGCAGCTGCGCGAGGAACCGCTCGGCCTGGCGGGGATCCTGGACCAGGATCTCCTCGAACTGGTCGATGACGAGCAGCAGCGTCCGCGCGTCGGTGCGGTCGAGAACCCGGTCGATGATCTCGCCGATGCGCCCGCCGGCGACGACGGATGCCAGCTTGGGCACCTCGGCGAGCCGTTCGGACTCGGTCATGTCCGGTTCGAGAAGCGGCAGCAGACCGTTCGCGCAGGCCGTCGCCAGGGTCGATCCGGCCGATGGCCGGAAACCCGCGACGGCGGTGCCGTCGTCCCGCACGCGCGGCAGCAGCCCGGCGGCCACCAGGGACGACTTGCCGCTGCCCGAAGGCCCCACGACCGCGGTGAGCGGCCTGGCCGCGACACTCGCCGTGATCTTGTCCACGGCGTCGTCGCGGCCGAAGTACACGCCGCTGTCCTGCTCGCGGAAGGCGGCGAGCCCCCGGTACGGGCAGGCGGGAAGGGCGTAGTCGGCGAGCCGGGGCCAGGCGTCTATGAGCGCGTCGCTCGGCACGACGTATCCGGTGGCCAGTTCGGCGCGGCGCTCCGCCGCCACCACGATGCCCACGACGCCGTCGAGCTCGTCGTCCCAGACCGGCCCGCCACTGAAACCGGGCTGGATCGCGAAACCGGCCGACTGCGGGCGCTCGATCTGGAGCCAGCCCGACCCGACGCGGTCCCGGAGCATCCCGGACGCCCACACGCCGCCCGAATGGCCGCGGGGAAAGCCGAACGCCCGGAACGGGTGCCCCCACAGATCGCGGGACAGCACCAGGTGCGCCGCCGCCGCGGCGGCGGGTGGATCGGATTCCAGCAGGAGGCCGGCGACGTCCCCGGAGTCGTCCTCGGCGACCGGCTGCCAGAAGACGACCTCGGCGGCGTACCGCCGCTCGTCCTCGATCAGCGGGAAACCGACCGTCACGCGTCCTCGCGGCGGATCGGACGACGCCGCGGGCAGGCCGACGGCCGCGGCGACGACGTGCGCGCAGGTGAGGACCGTCCGCGGCCCGGCCAGGACGCCGGCGCCCACCGGGTCGCCGCGGGCGTCGTGAATGGCGACGATCGCGGCGTTCACCCCCGGTCGGGGGACGCTCAAGCCCTGTTCCAGGTGAGGGTCACGGCGAACGTGGCCTCACCGGAGGCCTTGGCCACGACCAGCCCCGCCTCGCTCGTCACCTTGAACCCGAACTCCACCGTCATCGTGTCGGGCTTCTCGGGTATCTCGCGGACCTTCTCCACAAAGGACATCGCGATCGGTTTTATGCGGTCCATCGCCATCTGCAGGGTTTCATTCGCCGTCGCGATGATCTGCCCGCGTCGCGCCGCGCGCACGATGCCGTCCTCGTCCTCCACTTCCACGAGAACGGGCGCGGCGCCGTCAACCGGAAGCTCCACCAGAAAACCCAATTGCAGGCTCCTCGACCACCAAGGACGGAAAACCGATCAAGCTTGCGCGCGTTCCCCCAAAGGGTGGCAGGCCCCCACGCCACACACAAGAGCGGCGCCCGGGAGATCACCTACAGCCCTGGGAACCATGCCCTGTCGAGGTTCTCCAGCGCTTGACTGAGGAGATGGCTCCAGCCGTCGGCCGCTCTGCGGTCGGCGAAACGTACGACCCAGGGCCTGGGGCGGGGCGCCTCTTCTCCACGCCGTGTCACGTCGGCTCGCTGAGAGGCCGAGGAACCTCCGGGCCGTCGCAGGGGAACGGACCCTGGAGTTCGCGTGCGAGCCGCGGGTCGCTCCACGCCACGGCGGTGGATCGCCAGGAGGTCAGCGCCCTGCTGAAGGGCACCAGTTCGCCGGTGTCCGCCCCGGCCGTCAGGTGGCCGAGCAACTCGCTCACGCAGGCGTGCCGTTCTGTGTCGGGCAGCCAGGTGGTCCACGGCAGCTCCTCGGCCAGCACCTCCTCGGCGAGGTCCCTGTTCCGCCGGGCGAGTATGGCCAGCGCGCGGGCGGCGATGCGGAGCGTGGCGGCGCCGGCTTCGAAACGTTCGGCCCGCATCAGGACGAGGTTCTCGTCGTCCCTGCGCTCCAGTACGACGTCG
Source organism: Sphaerisporangium sp. NPDC049457 (assembly GCF_055586705.1). Classification (NCBI taxonomy): domain Bacteria; kingdom Bacillati; phylum Actinomycetota; class Actinomycetes; order Streptosporangiales; family Streptosporangiaceae; genus Sphaerisporangium; species Sphaerisporangium sp. NPDC049457. The sequence continues at coordinate 394,501 of NZ_JBVJHR010000002.1, forward strand.
GCATCGTCGAGAGAGGGCAGCACCTGCGAAGGCCCACGCAAGAAGACGCTGTACGGGAAGCTCGTCGTCGCCATGACTTTCATGTCATCTGAACTACTTCAGATTGCCGCTCGGCGCCACAGGAACGACACTCTGGCGCTCCAACCGCTGTCGCGACGGCGGCTCGCCTTCACGGGTGGCGGCGGGTCGCCGGGGGCCTGGTCATGGAGGGGTTTCGCGGTCGCGTTGCCAGAGTTGTTCGCCGTCGTCGTAGCGGCCGGTGGGTGCGAGGCCCGCGTGGCGGGCCACGGCGGCGGAGGCGGTGTGGTCCGGGTGGATGTGCGCCTGGACGCGGACGACGCCGCGCGCGTCGAGCCAGGCCACCAGGGCCCGCGCGGCCTCGGACGCGTACCCCTGCCCTTGCCAGGGGGAACCGACCACCCAGGCGATCTCGGCCCGCCGCCCGTCGTCCACGATCGTGGCCTGCACGTAGCCGGCCGCACGCCCGTCGGCGCGTCCGCGGAGGATCCAGTTGTGCCATTCCTCGCGGCCGTCCGGAGAACGTCCGGCGACCTGCAGGGCGTAGCGGGCGCGCAGTTGCCGCAAGGTAGGCGCGGAGCCGCCGGTGAAGAAGTAGAGGTCGTCGCCGGCGAGCACCTCGACCATCTCGTCGGCGTCGCTCACGGCGAGCGGGTCCAGCCGGAGCCGGTCGGACGTCAGCCGCGTGGTCGTCATCTCATCCATCCGCGATCGTGGCGATCATGAATCGGTGGTCTCCGGCGTTCTCGCCGGGGCGCCGGGGTTCGCGCCGGGGTTCGCGTCGGCGTGCGTCAGGGCGGTGAGGGCAGGGCGGAGGACGGCGGCGACGCGGTCGGCGGGGACGTCCCGCAGGGCGGTGAGGTCGAGCAGCTGGTGGGCGATGGTCACGCCGAGAACGGTGCTGATCATCAGGGCCGCGCGCAGGTGGGGATCCTCGGCCGGGACGGCGGAACCGAGCTGCTCCACCTGTTCGTCCAGCCGGGCGCGCACCCTCTCGGCCGCCTCGGGGTGGGTGAGCATGGAGCGCATCATCGCCAGCGACGCCTCCGGGATCGGCCCGATCTTCATCCCGACCCTGGCCAGCAGCTCTTCGACCAGGCCCTCCGGGGCGCCGTCCAGCGGCGGGATCGCGGGGATGCGCACGGCCCGGTCGAACAGCTCCTGCTTGGAGCCGAAGTACTGCATGACCAGCGCTGGATCCACCTCGGCCATGGACGCGATGGCCCGGATCGTGGCCCGCTCGAAGCCGCGTTCGGCGAACACGGCGCGCGCGGCGGCCAGAATGCGCTCCTCGGAGCGGCGGCGGCGCTCCGCGCGGCTGGTCGTCGTGTCCTTCACGGCATGACTCTACCGGCGTTGACCCACGCCGCCGTTTCGCTCTACGATCGTTGAGTCAACGCTTGTAGAGTGAAACGGAGTGGACGGATGACGGCCCACGCGGATCGCACCCCCCGTGACGTGCTCGCCCGCTACCACCGCGCCATGGTCGACAGGTCGGCCGACGACCTCGCCGACCTCTACGCGGTCGACGGGGTCCACGAGTTCCCGTTCCGGGCGCCGGGGTTCCCCGCGCGCTTCCGCGGACGAGAGGAGGTGCGCGCCGGGTACCACACGGCCTGGGACACCAGCCCGGTGCGGCTGGCGGAGATCCATGACGTGGTCGTGCACGAGGCCGCCGATCCGGAGGTCATCGTGGGGGAGTGGCGCGCCACCGGCACGCTCGCGCCCGCCGGGCGGCCGCTTGAGGTGTCCGGGCTGCTGATGTTCCGGGTGCGCGACGGCGAGATCGTCGAGATGCGCGACTACATGGACGTCTTCGGCACCTACCACGCCATCGGACGCCTGAAGGACGCGGTCGCCGCCATGGACCGCCCGGCGGCGAACTGACCGCCCGGCCACCCGGCCGGCCTGGTCGGCGCGGTGGCCCGCTCGCCCGGCGTCGCGCCGCGGATCATTCGTCTACCGGCGCAGCGCCCACTCGACTCCCGGGCAGCGGTTCATGACGACGTCGAGTCCCGCGTCGAGGGCGCGCTGGGCGGCGGCCTCGTCGACCACGCCGAGGGGGAGCCAGACCGCGCCGGCGCCGGCAGCGATCGCCTCGTCCACCGCCTGCCCGGCGAACTCCGACCGCCGGTACACGCCGACGACGTCCGCCTTCACCGGCACGTCGGCCAGGGACGCGTACCCCTGCTCACCCAGGACCGGCTCGGCGGCCGGGTGGACCGGGACGATGCGCTTGCCCCGCATCTGGAGCAGCTGCGCCTGCTGGTAGGCCGTACGGTCCGGATCGTCGCCGAGCCCGACGAAGGCCCACGTCTTCGACTCCGCGAGCAGCCGCTTGATGACACTCTGATCCGCGAAACGTTCGTTCACGTCCTGCGTCAACACGCCGGACACCGCACGGCTTCCCGACAGGTGAGAGGCCGGATGCCCGGCGGGCACGGGGGTTCAGCCGAGCGGGGGCGCCTTTCTGGCCGAGCCGCGGTAGTCCGCCACGGTGTAGCGCCGGTCGCTTTCGTCGAGTTTCGCGTGGGCGGCCGCCGCCAGGTCGACCCCGAGGACGTCGGCGAGCCGGACGAGGTACAGCGTCACGTCGGCGACCTCCGAGCGCAGGCGGGCGGCCGCCTCGGGGTCCGCCATGACCTCGGACGCCTCCTCGGGCGTCAGCCACTGCAGCTCCGCGAGCAGTTCGCCGACCTCTCCGGCCAGCGCCATCGCCAGGTTCTTGGGCGTGTGGAACTGCTCCCAGTCCCGGTCGCGGGCGAACCGCCGCATCCGCTCGGTCAACTCTCCAAGCTCGCTCATGGCAGCAAGCTACCGGCGGCGCTCGTCCGGCCCACGGTGAGAGCGCGGCGGCGTCGCCGGCTTACCTGGCGGGTAATCGACGCCCGGCGCCGGGAGCGGAAGGCTTGTGGCATGTCCACCGACACCGTTCACACCCCTGACGCCCGTGGCACGCGCGCCGTCGTCGAAGAGCTGCTCCGCCGGATCGCCGAGGGCGACCACGAGCGGGTCGCCGAGTTGTTCGCCGAGCGGTTCGACTGGCGGCTGAACTGGCCCACAGAGGGACATCCCGCGGTGCCCTGGATCCGGCCGCGCACGCGCCGCGCCGATGTCGCCGACCATTTCCGATCGCTGGCGGCCCACCATGTGCCCGAGGCGAACGGCACGTCAGTGGAGCGCGTCGTGGTCGACGGGGCGGACGCCGTCGTGCTGGGCGAGATAGCCCAGACGGCGAGGGCCGGCGGGACGGCCTACACCTCGCCGTTCGCGCTGCGCCTCACCGTCGAGGACGGGTTCGTCACCCGCTTCCACATCTACGAGGACAGCCTCACGGTCGCCCGGGCCTTCGGCGCTCAGGAGTAGCGCTGGCGGGCGGCGGCGGTGGCGTCCAGCAGTTCGGCGACGGTCCGGCGGGCGGCGCTCCCGCCGTTGGAACCGCCGTTGCCGTTGACCCCGCCCTGGCCGTTGACGACATCGTGGCCGTTGACGCCGTTCCGGCCGTTGACACCGGCTTGGCCGTTGACGCCGCCGGACGGGTGGAAGTCGCCGTGGTAGCGGCCGAGCAGTTCCTCGCGGACCCGGTCGCCGTCGCCGCGGACGGTGCGGAGGAGCAGCACGTCCTTGTCCTGTTCGGGCAGGCTCCCGATCCACCGGGACAGCCTCGCCTGATCGTCCCCGCCGATGGCCGGGGCGGCCGTCGCGGCGGTCGCCAGCAGGTCGGCGTCGAGGCGCAGGAAGTCGGCCAGGGCCCGCTGAGCCGGGGTCGGCGAGCCGAGGCCCGCGGGGACGGGCGGCTCCTGCTCGTCCTCCATCTCCTCGTCGAAGGCGTCCTCGTCGCGCTCCCAGGCGCCGATGGCGGCCAGCCAGGCGAGGTACAGCGGGCGCAGGTCGCCCGAGGCCAGCTCGTCGCGGACGCCGGCGATGACCGAGAGCCGCCCCTCGGGGTCCTCCGTCGCGTCCGCGTCCTCGTCCTCGCTGCGGAGGTCGAGGATGAGGTGCCCGTCGGTCACCCACGCCTCGACCCGCTCGTCCAGCAGGTAGGGCCGCACGGTGGCGAGGTCGAGCAGCTTCTCGGGCAGGCGCAGCATCACCTGGTTGGCGCCCCAGTCGGCCACGTACAGGTGGGCGTCGTAGTGGCGCTCCATCATCCGCACCGGGTCCCCGCCGAAGTCGCCCGACTCGTAGTGGTCGGTGAAGGACGTCGCGGTGACCTGGGCGTCGGGCGCGATGGCGCGCATCTCGGCCTGCTGATCCGCCGTCAGCGGGTGGTCGATCGCCACGAACTCGTAGTACTGGTACTCGCTCACGGATCCGTCGCCCCCAGTGCCGTCATGTGCCGATTCGCTGCGAACCGCCGGTCGCTGAGAATAGTGAAGAAAGTCCGTCCCCGTCTCGGCTGACCGTGCCCGCTCGGCGGTGTGGCATGCGTTTCGCCGGCCGTGACAGGTAGCGAACAGCAGACGGGAAGCGATACCCGCAGTGGATCTCGAACCGGTGGGACACCGGGTCTCGTGCCGAAGAGGAAGATGATCGGCGTCATCGGTGGCCGCCGACCCGATCTGGACGATGGATGGGAGAGATGCCGAGTGGAAGACGGCGTGGAGGATGTCGCGCTCGTGCTGGCGGACGCGCCGGGCGAGGTGCGCGATGTGTACTCCTGGCTGCGGGAGGATCCCGAACTGCGCCGCTGGGTCGGCCTCGTCGAAGGCCCGCCGGCCGAAGGCGCGCTCGGGCCCGTCGCCGAGGCCGTCCAGGTCGTGACCGGAGCGCCCGAGGTGGTGGCCACGCTCGCCGGCGTCGTCATCGCGTGGCTGCGCTACCGCACCAGCGACGTCAAGATCAAGATTCGGAGGAGCGGCACCGAGACCGAGGTGGAGGTCACCGCCAACCGCGTGAAGACCATGAACGCCGCGCAGGTGCAAGAGCTGAGAACCCAGATCGAAGCCGTCCTCGGCGGCCATTCCCCGTCGTTGCCGGCGTCCGAGCCGGCGAAGTCGGTGACGGGCCACTCCTCGCCGGCGGAGGACGCGGGGCGTGACTGAGGCCGCGCCGAGGCTGCTGCTGTCCGGCCCGGGGGTGCGCGTCCTGGTCGCCGGCTCAGGCAGGCACGTCGCGGAGGCCATGGTCGGCGACGTGCCCCAGGCGGTCTCCGCCGCCACCGACCTGGCCGCCGCCCTGGTCGAGCACGCCGGCGTGGCGCCCGAGCGGCTCACGCTGCTGCTGGACCCCGACGATCCCGCCCGGCTGGCGACGGCCGTCGACGCCCTGTCCCGGCAGGCCACCGACGTGCTGGTGTTCGTCTATGTCGGGCACGGTCTCATAGGTCCGGACAACCAGTTGTACCTGGCCACTCATGCCACGGTGGACCTCACCCGGGGCCCGGTCAGGAACCAGGCGCTGGCGTACGCGGAGGTCGCCGACCTGCTGTCCAGGAGCAGGGCCCGGCTGAGCGTGGTGATCCTGGACTGCTGCTGGGCCGGCCGCGCCACCGGCTGGCCGGACACCTATCTGCTGACCTCCACCAGCCGCGACGAGGCGGCCTGGGCGCTGCCCGGCGACCGCCACACCGCGTTCACCGGCGCGCTCATCCACCTGCTCGCCGAAGGCGACCCCACCGCGCCGTACCTGCTCGGCCTGGACGACGTGCACGGCTGCCTCGCCCGTGACCTGCGCGAACGCGGCCTGCCCGTTCCCCGCCGCCAGGCCGCCGACCAGGGCGGCAGCCCGATCGCGGTCAACGCCGCGTACCGCACTCCGGACGGTCGCCGGTTTCCCGCCGCACTGGCCGATGACGGGCGGCACAGCCCCTACCGAGGTCTGCGCGCCTACCGTGCCGAGGACGCGGCCTTCTTCTTCGGCCGCGAACCGCTCACCCGTACCCTCGCCGACCGGGTGAACTCCGGCAGCGGCGCACCGCTCGTCGTCACGGGTCCCTCCGGCTCGGGCAAGTCCTCCGTCCTGCAGGCAGGGCTGATCGCGACCCTGGGCGCCGAACGCTGCCTGCTGCTGACCCCCGGAGCCGACCCCTTCGACGGCCTGCTCCGAAGCCTGGCCGGCCTGACCGGACAAGCCCCACCCGGCCGCGACCGCTCGGGGGACACGAGCGGAGGAGATCCACCGCCGGTGGCCCCGGACGCGCCAGATCGCCTGTGGGACGCGAGCGGAAGAGGTCCACGGCTGGTGGCCCCAAATCGCTTGGTGGACGCTCTTCCCGAGGACGCCGTTCTCGTCGTCGACCAGTTCGAAGAGGTCTTCACCCTCTGCGAGGACGAGTCGCGCCGCGAGGCGTTCGTCACGGCACTCGTCGCGATCTCCCGCAGGGTGCCCGTGGTGATCGGCGTGCGCGCCGACTTCTTCGGTCACTGCACCGCCTACCCCGGGCTCGTGGACGCGCTGGAGCACGCGGTCGTCGTCCCGCCGCTGACCCGCGAGCAGCTGCGCGAGGTGATCGAGGAACCGGCCCGGCTGGCCGGCCTCGCCCTCGACGAGGGGCTGGTGGAACAACTGCTGGACGACCTCGGCGCCGGCGCGAACAGCGCTCCGCTGCCGTTGCTGTCCCACGCGCTGCTGGCCACCTGGCAACGCCGGGAGAACGGCGTCCTCACCCTGGCGGCCTACCGCGCGACGGGCGGCATCGCCCGGGCGCTGGCCCGCACCGCCGACGAGACCCTGACCTCCCTCACCGCGCCTCAGGACACCGCGCGCCACATGTTCCTGCGCCTCGTCCGGTTCGGCGAGGCCACCGACGACACCCGCCGGACGGTGCCGCTGACGGAGCTGCTCCCCGCCGCCGGCGGACTGGAACACGAGCAGGCCAGGGCCGTCCTCGACGCCTTCACCCGGGCCCGGCTGATCACCGTGGACCAGGACCGGGCGCACATCGTCCACGAGGCCCTCATCCGCGCCTGGCCGCGACTGCGCGCCTGGATCGACGCCGACCGCGCCGACCTGCTCGTCGGACAGCAGCTCGCCGAGGACGCCGCGCGCTGGGACCGCCAGGGACGCGAGCCCGCCTATCTCTACACCGGCGCCCGGCTGGAGGCCGTCCAGCGCACGCGCGAGCGCTGGCGCGCCGGCCCGGCCGGTCATCCCTTGCCGACCGAGGTCGTCACCGACTTCCTGGCCGCCGGCGACACGGCCGCCGACCGGGCCAGGCTGCGCCGCCGGCTCACTCTGGCGGCCCTCGTCGTCCTGCTGATCGCCTCGCTGGGCGGCGCCGGGGCGGCCGTCGTCGCCGCGAACGACGCCAGGACCCAGCAGCGTCTCGCCGAGACCCGCGCTCGGGAGGCCACCTCACGCGAGAAGGCTCAGCAGAGCCAGTACATCGCCGGCGTCGATCCCGTGCGGTCGGTCGCGCTGGCGGCCGACGCCTGGCGCACCGCCCGTACGCCCGAGGCCCGCTACAGCGTCCTCGACATCCTCGCCGGTGCGGGCCGAGGGGTCATCACCGTCGGCGAGACCTCCGCGTGGGCCGTGGCCTACAGCCCGGACGGCAAGACCCTGGCCACCTCGGAGACCGACGGCACCATACGGCTGTGGGACGCGACCACGCGCCTTCCCGTCGGCGCCCCGCTCACCGGCCACCGGACCCCCGTCTCCTCCGCAGAGAGTATCGTTCCTTCGATCGCCTTCAGCCCGGACGGGAACACCCTCGCCAGCGCAGGACTGGACGGCACCGTACGGTTGTGGAACGTCACGACTCATGCCCTCATCGGTGCTCCGCTCACCGGTCACCGGGGTTTCGTCTGGGCGGTGGCCTTCAGCCCGGACGGGCGCACGCTGGCGAGCGCAGGACATGACAAAGCCCTGCGTTTGTGGGATATATCCGCTCATCGGCAGGTCGGCGTCCCCCTCACCGGACACACGAGCCGCGTGTACGCGGTCGCCTTCAGCCCGGACGGGCGCACCCTCGCCAGTGCCGGAGACGACAAGACCGTACGCCTGTGGGACGTCGCCGCCCATGCTTTGTCCGGAACGCCGCTCACCGGCGAGACGGCCGCCATCGGCGGCGTCGCCTTCAGCCCGGACGGCAAGACACTGGCCACCATGGCCGGGGGCAAGACCGTACGGCTGTGGGACCTCACCACGCGTCGTCGGCTCGGCACCCCGCTCACCGGCCACCAGGACACCATCGATTACCCGGCGTACAGCCCGATCAACGGGGTGCGCTTCAGCCCGGACGGACGCACCTTGGCCACGGCGGGAAACGACGGGACCGTACGTCTGTGGGACGTATCCACGCACCGTCAGCTCGGCGCTCCGCTCACCGGGCACAAGAACATCGTCGTCGGGCTGACCTTCAGCCGGGACGGACGCACGCTCGCCACTGCCGGATTCGATGGATCCGTCCGTTTCTGGGATGTCACCGCGCACCGCCAGCTCGGCGGTCCCTTCGACATCGGCGCCGAGTTCGCCTGGACCGCGGCCTTCAGCCCGGACGGCCGCACCCTGGCCGGCGGGGGAGGCGACGGCGTCGTGCATCTCTGGGACGTGGCCACCCACCGGCGCCTCGGCGAACCCCTTACCGGCCACAAAGGGCATGTACTCTCGCTGGCCTTCAGCCCGGACGGCCGCACGCTCGCCAGCGCGGGAGCCGACGGCACCGGCACCGTGCTGCTGTGGGACGTCGCGACGCACCGCCAGGTCGCGAGCCTCACCGGGCACGAAGACGCGGCCTACACCGTCGCCTTCAGCCCGGACGGGCGCACGCTGGCCGGTGCCAATGCCAATGCCAATGCCAATGCCGGTGCCGGCGGCACCATACTCGTGTGGGACGTCGCCACCCGTCGCCAGGTCGCCCGGCTGACCGGGCACGGCGGGAAGGTCATCGAGGTGGTGTTCACCCAGAACGGCCGCGGCCTCGCCAGCGCGGGGAGCGACGGGAGCGTCCGCCTGTGGAACATCGCCAGGCGCAGTGGCGTCACCGTTCTCCGGCCGCGTCGCGAAGGCCTGGTCAGCGCCCTCGCCTTCAGCGCCGACGCGCGCACCCTCGCCACAGCCTTCACCGGCGAGAGCGTGGTGCGGCTGTGGGACCTCGCCACCGGGCGGGAACGAGGCGATCCCTTGTCCGGGCACCAGGACACCCGCAACGCGGCGGCCATCGACTCCATCACCAGCGTGTCCTTCAGCCCCGACGGACGCAGCCTCGCGACCGGGGGAGCCGACGGCACCATCCGACTGTGGGACGCTACCACCCACCGGCAACTGGGCGACCCGCTCACCGGGCACACCGTCTCCTCCAACGGGTCGCCGTTCGTCAGCGGCCTGGTCTTCAGCCGGGACGGACGCATCCTGGCCAGCATGGGCGGTGACGGCACCGTGCGCCTGTGGGGCGGCGTCGCGGTCCCGGACGACCGTGATCTCGCGGCGGAGATCGCGCGGCTGGACTTCCGCCGCTGAAACGGTTCATCCGGGGCTGCTCCGGGCGGGCCTTACTGCTGTGCCGTCCAGGCCCGGCCATGCCCGGTAGGGCGCGGGGCGACGTCGCAGGTCGTCGGGGGTTCGGGTGGGGCGGGAACGGCGTCCGCGCCGGGCGGCGGCCCGCTGCCAGCCGCATATCTCGAAAAGATCACGAGTATTGACAGATCGGACATCCGGAATTTACGTTCGGGCTCACTTATCCGGTTCAGCCGCAGCGGGGCCTCCGGGCTTGTCCAGTGCCCTGGTCAGGGGTGCTCGCGCGTGGTGAAGTAGGGATCCTGACCGATCACGAACAGGAGCGCACCTGCCGTCGGGGCGCGGCTTGGGAGCGCTCCCAAGGCCCGTGGGGTCCGTCCCACGGGCCCTTCCATCGGGGCGAGGCGTAACGCGGACCTCCGCCGTGCGTGCGGAGGAAGGAGAGACACGATGCGAAACCGGGCACGTATCCTGCTCCCGATCCTGGTGACGGCAGGTGTGCTGGCGGCCGCCGGCTGCACCGGGGGAAGCTCCCCTTCCGCCTCCCAGAGCTCCCAGGCGGGCGGCGCCCCGGCGTCCGGCGCCGCCGCGAACCCGAACTCGCTTCCCCGCAACGAGACGCTGTACACCAGCGGCGTGCAGTGGGGCCCGCCGGCGAACTACAACCCGATCCGCGAGTGGGACCACGCCGCCGGCACCAAGGGCCTGGTGTACGAGACCCTGTTCCACTTCGACACCACGACGCTCAAGCTCACCCCATGGCTGGCCGAGAGCGGCTCCTGGACCGACGACAAGACCTACGAGCTGAAGCTCCGGCCCGGCGTCAAGTGGTCCGACGGCACCCCGTTCACCGCCAAGGACGTCGCGTTCACCTACGAGCTCGGCAAGATGGAGACCAGCCCCTACCACCAGCTGTGGGAGTGGCTGAAGGGCGCCGAGGCCGTCGACGACCAGACGGTCAAATTCTCCTTCTCCACGGCCAACTACCAGGAGTGGGACTTCAACCTCTACGGCCGCGCCATCGTCCCCCAGCACATCTGGAGCAAGCTGTCGGAGGAGGACGTGCTGAACGGGGTGAACGAGAACCCGGTCGGCACCGGCGCCTACAAGTTCCTCAGCAAGGACCAGGACCGCGTCGTGCTCCAGCGCCGCGACGACTGGTGGGGCAAGACGGCGCTCAAGATGGAGCCCAAGCCCAAGTACATCGTCGACATCGTCAACGGCAGCAACGAGGTCGCGCTGGGTCTGCTGCTGCAGAAGGGCATGGACCTCAGCAACAACTTCCTGCCCGGCGTCGCCAACCTCGTGCAGGGCGGCAAGTTCGGCATCACCACCTACTACGACGAGCCGCCGTACATGCTGTCGGCCAACACCGCCTGGCTGGTGCCCAACACCGCGAAGAAGCCGATGGACGATCCGGCGTTCCGCAAGGCGCTGGCCGCCTCGATCGACACCAAGAAGATCGTGGAGGGCGTCTACGGCAACCTGGTCAAGGCGTCCGACCCGACCGGGCTGCTGCCGCAGTGGGACCAGTACATCGACAAGACCCTGACCGGCTCCGCCGGCTTCTCCTACGACAAGGACAAGGCCAAGAAACTGCTCGCCGACGCCGGCTACAAGGACGGCGACGGCGACGGGTTCGTGGAGAACAAGGACGGCTCCAAGATCAGCCTGAGCCTCATCGTGCCGTCCGGATGGACGGACTGGATGGAGGCGGCCCGGTCGATCGCCGGGAGCGCCAAGGACGCCGGCATCAACATCACCCCGGACTTCCCCGACTTCAACGCCCTGGTGGAGAAGCGCGGCAAGGGCGACTTCGACCTGCTCGTCAACAACGAGCGCCAGCTGTCCAACAGCCCGTTCACCTACTACCAGTACGTGTTCCAGCTCCCGGTGCACAAGGTGCAGAACACCGTCAACTTCGCGCGGTACGAGAACAAGAAGGCCTGGGAGCTCGTGCAGAAGCTCGACCAGGTCAAGACCGACGACGTCGAGGGTATGAAGTCGGCGCTGTCCGGCATCGAGAAGGTCTTCCTCGACGAGCTGCCGGTCATCCCGCTCTGGTACAACGGCCTGTGGTCCCAGACCAGCACCGCGGTGTGGAAGAACTGGCCCTCCGCGGCGCAGGGCGCGCCGAAGACCCCGGCCGTCACCTGGCGCAACTGGTGGGAGCTCGGCGGCTTCGAGACGCTGACCCAGCTGCAGCCCGCGGCGTCCTGACCCGAAAGCCACCGCCCCTCTCCCTCGGCCCGCGCGCGAGGGGGAGGGGCCTGCCCGCGGGAGCCTCTCGTGCGTCGTTACTTCAGCCGGAAACTACTCATCTACGGGCTGACGTTCGTCTTCGCCGTCACGATCAACTGGATGATCCCGCGTTTCATGCCCGGCGACCCGGTCGCCAGCATGCTCGCCCGGGCCAACGTGTCCCAGCCGCAGGCCGTGGAGGCCATGCGCTCCTACTACTCCAACCTGTTCGGGTTCGACGAGCCGCTGTGGCGGCAGTACCTGAACTTCTGGGGCGCCCTGTTCCAGGGGGACTTCGGCACCAGCATCTGGGTGTTCCCCACCCCGGTGAGCACCGTCATCATGGGCGCGGTGCCCTACACCCTTGGGCTGATGATCCCCTCGGTGCTGCTCAGCTACTTCGTCGGCAACCGCATCGGCGCGTACGCGGCCCGGCGCAAGCTGCTGGACAACACCGTGCTGCCTGTCGGCTACGTGCTGACCGCCACCCCGTACATGTGGCTGGCCGTGCTGCTGGCCTGGGGGCTCGGCGTCGTCGCCGGCCTCTTCCCGGTCGCCGGGGGCTACAGCTTCTCCATCCGGCCGAACTGGTCGGTCGACTTCCTGCTCGACCTGCTGCACCACTGGGTGCTGCCGTTCTTCTCGCTCTTCCTGGTCGCTCTGGGCGGCTGGGCGATCGGCATGCGCAACATGATCATCTATGAGCTGGAGTCGGACTACTCCAACTACCTGGCCGCGCTCGGCGCGCCGCAGCGGCTCATCCGCAGGTACGCGTTCCGCAACGCCGTCCTCCCGCAGATCACCGGGCTGGCGCTCCAGCTCGGCGTGCTGGTGGCCGGCGCGCTGGTCACCGAGATCGTGTTCTCCTACCCGGGCCTCGGCAGCCTCATACTCAAGGCGATCCAGAACCAGGACTTCTTCCTGCTGCAGGGCATCTTCCTGTTCATCGTGCTCGGCGTGCTGATCGCCAACTTCATCATCGACATCGTCTACGTGCTGGTCGACCCGCGGACGCGCACGGGAATGGCGGGTGCGTCGGCATGACCGCTCTGGAAGAGACCTCCACCCGCGGGCCGGCCGTGCCGGTCAGCGCCCGCCGCGAGGCGCTGTACTTCGCCCTGCGCAACACCAAGCTGATCGTCGGCGCCGGCGTCGTACTGGTCTTCCTGCTGGCCGGCCTCATCGGCCCGCTGCTGGTGAGCGGGTCGCCCAACGAGTACGTGGGCAAGCCGCTGGACCCGCCGTCCGCGCAGTACTGGTTCGGCACCACGACGTTCGGACAGGACGTCTTCGCCCAGTTCGTGCACGGCCTGCGCACCACCTTCCTGGTCGGCGTCCTCGGCGGCGGGGTCGCGGCCATCGTCGGCATGGTGGTCGGCTTCGTGGCCGGCTACCGCGGCGGGCTGGTCGACGAGGCGCTCAACATGATCACCAACATCATCCTGGTGCTGCCCGCGCTGGCCGTACTGCTGATCATCAACGCCTACCTGGGCATCCGCAGCGTCGGAGCCCAGGCGCTGTTCATCGGCCTGACCTCCTGGCCCTGGGCCGCCCGGGCGATCCGCGCGCAGACGTTCTCGCTGCGCGGCCGCGACTTCGTCGACCTCGCCCGGCTGAGCGGCGCGAACACCTGGAAGATCATCACCAGGGAGATCGGGCCGAACATGAGCTCCTACCTGCTGCTGACCTTCATCCTGCTGTTCGGCAACTCCATCCTGATCGCCTCGTCGCTCGACTTCATCGGCCTCGGGCCGACCGAGGGGGTCTCGCTCGGCCTGATGCTGCAGAACGCCGGCCAGTGGAGCGCCATGCAACTCGGCCTGTGGTGGTGGTTCATCCCGCCCGGCGCCGCCATCACCGCCATCGTCGGCGCCCTGTACGTGGCCAACGTGGGCCTGGACGAGGTCTTCAACCCGAAACTGAGGCGGACATGAGCCTGCGCGTCAGCGAGCTGAGCGTGTACTACAAGACGCTGAAGGGCGACGTGCGGGCGCTCGACGGAGTCTCCTTCGAGGTGCGCGACGGCGAGATCCTCGGCGTCGCCGGGGAGTCCGGCTGCGGCAAGACGACCCTCGGCAAGAGCCTCATCCGCATGGACGGCCGCATGCGCCACGTCGGCGGCGACGTCGAACTGGACGGCGAGAAGCTGCCCATCGGCGACGACCGGCGGATGAACCCGTTCCGCTTCCACAAGGTCTCCCTCGTCCCGCAGTACTCGATGAGCGCGATGAACCCCACCCGGAAGATCGGGAAAATGGTCGGCGAGCTGCTCAGATCACGCGGCGTCCCCCTCGACCAGGCCAAGCTGGACAGCCGCCTGGACCTGGTGGGCCTGCCGCGCGAGGTGCTGCGGCGCTACCCGATCGAGCTGTCCGGCGGCATGAAACAGCGGATGGTGATGGTCATCTCGACCCTGCTGGACCCCTCGCTGCTCATCGCCGACGAGATCACCTCCGCGCTGGACGTCTCGACACAGAAGGCGGTGGCCACCGCGCTGGCCGGGTTCCGGGACGGCGGAGTGGTGCGGAGCATGGTGTTCATCACCCATGACATCTCGCTCACCTACCAGATCGCCGACACCATCATGGTGATGTACGCCGGGAAGCTCGCCGAGAAGGCGCCGGCCAAGACGATCGTCGAGTCGCCCCGGCACCCGTACACCAGGATGCTCATCGACTCGCTGCCCGAGGCGGGCGTCCGGCACACCGAACGGCGGCTGGCCGGCATCGCGGGCAGCCCGCCGTCCCTGCTCGACCCGCCGAGCGGCTGCCGGTTCCGCGACCGGTGCCCCCTCGCCTTCGACCGGTGCGCGCAGGAGCCGCCGCCGCGCGAGGTCGAACCGGGCCACGTCGTCGCGTGCTGGAAGGCGGACGCCTGATGCTGCGACTCGACGACGTCACCAAGACGTACAAGGTCGGCGCGTTCGGCGGCAAGACGCTGACCGCGGTCGACCGGGTCAGCTTCGACGTCCGTCCCGGCGAGGTCGTGTCGCTCATCGGGGAGAGCGGCAGCGGCAAGAGCACGCTGGGCCGCATGATCCTCGGCCTCACCCCGGCCACCGGCGGGACCATCACCTTCGACGGCGCCCCCGTCAAACCCGGCAAGGCCTACTACCGCAACGTGCAGGGCGTCTTCCAGGACCCGTTCAGCACCTTCAACCCGGTCTTCAAGGCCGACCGGGTGTTCGCCATGATCCGGGACGCGTACTTCCCCGGCGTGTCCGACGCCGACTGGTCGGCCCGGCTGCGCACCGCGCTGCGCGACGTGCGGCTCGACCCCGACCAGGTGGCCGGCCGCTTCCCCCACCAGCTCAGCGGCGGCCAGCTCCAGCGCCTGCTCATCGCCCGCGCCCTGCTGCTGGACATCCGCCTGCTGGTGGCCGACGAGATCACCAGCATGCTGGACGCCTCCACCCGCATCGACGTCCTCAACGTGCTGGCCGACCTCAAGGAACGCGGCCTCGGCGTGCTGTACATCACCCACGACCTGTCGCTGGGCCACTACCTGGCCGAACGGACCGTCGTGCTCCGGCACGGCGAGGTGGTCGAGACGGGTTCCACCGAGGCGGTCTTCACCCGCCCCCTGCACCCCTACACCCGCCAACTCCTGTCAGCCGTCCCCCGCCTGCACGCCCCCTGGGAAGCCCCCCGACCAGTAGAAACCTGCCTCTACCACGAACACGACACCACCACCCGCCTGTACGCGGCCGAAGAAGACCACCTAGTAGCCTGCGCCAAACTCCCCGACTGCCCCTAGAACACCTGATCCGAGGAGCACCCTTCGGGCCGCGCGGCCTATCTGCCCGCCGGGCGGCGTCCCCAGGCCGAGATCAACGGCGCGAGAGTCAGGTCGAGTTCGCCGGCGTCGATGGCGGCCAGGTGCGCGTCGATCTCGGCGTCGTCGGCCAGCCCGGCCGCGAGCAGCTCGCCGCGCACGTGCCGTATGGTCGCCGCCTCCAAC
The DNA here is from genome assembly GCF_055586705.1 of Sphaerisporangium sp. NPDC049457. Taxonomy (NCBI): domain Bacteria; kingdom Bacillati; phylum Actinomycetota; class Actinomycetes; order Streptosporangiales; family Streptosporangiaceae; genus Sphaerisporangium; species Sphaerisporangium sp. NPDC049457. The sequence continues at coordinate 410,119 of NZ_JBVJHR010000002.1, forward strand.
CGGTCACAGGCCCGCCCGCCGACCGGGAACGAGCCCACCGCGGCGACATCTGCCAAGCCCGCCTCACGCAACGCCCGCGGCAGCGTCCGGCCGTAGCGCAGGTCCGCGCCGCGGCGCGTCATCAACTCCCGGACCGCGTCACGCAACCGGTTGGCCCGCCGCTGCGCGGGGCCGCTGTCGTCCAGGCACGCCAGCGGCTGCAGAGCGGTATCGGCGTCCTCGACCAGCAGCCGGCCGCCGGGCCGTAGCGCCGCCGCCATCGTGGCCAGCGCCCGTGCCCGGTCGGGCACATGGAGCAGCACGAGCCTGGCGTGCACCAGGTCGAACGTCCCTGGCTCCGGGGGCGGATCGGCGGCGACGTCGTGCCGGCGCACCTCGTACCCCTCGCCCGCCTCCAGCCACGACACATCGATGTCGGTGGCCAGCACGTACCCGGTCGGACCGACGGCCGCCGCGAGCGCCCGCGGGATACCGCGGCCACCGGCCCCCACCTCCCAGCAGCGCGAGCCGGGCCCGACCCCGAGCCGATCGAAGTGCGCGCGCGTCACACCGTCGAACAGCTCGGCCAGCCAGACGAACCGCTCGCCCGCCTCGGCGCGCGCATTGTCCAGCAGGTACCCGCGGGCGGGCGCGGAGTCCCCACCGGGCACGGCGGCCACACCGGTCGGATCCGTCCGGCCACCGCCGTCCGGCGGACGAGGCGAGGAGCTCATCACCACATGGTCGACCTCCCCCCGCCACCACGCCACCACGACGAGGAGAGGGATATCTCACACACGGCGTCGGGCCGCACCGTAACCGGCGGGCGACCCGGAAGTGCCGGTGCCGCGCACCCTGCCGTTCGTGAAGGTGTCGCACAACGTCAAGTCGAAAGCGACCGCGCCGGCCTGCGCCGCGGGCGCAAGAACCTGAACGCCCCGAGCGCTCGAATCGGTCGCGCGCTCGGTCTGCGGTCTGGTTCGCATCACGACGGTGTTGAGCAGGTGGGATCGGGCGCCGATGAGAAATGGCGCCGACAGCCGTCCAAGTAGACGTCCGGTGAAACGCGCTGCGCGCATCAAGGGAGAGCAACGAGATGAGACCACTGCGATACTCGATCAACGTCACGCTCGACGGCTGCTGCCATCACGAGGCAGGGCTCCCCCCGGACGAGGAGTCGATGCGTTACTGGACCGCTGAGATGGAGCGAGCCGATGCCCTGCTGTTCGGCCGGGTGACCTACGAGATGATGGAGTCGGCGTGGCGGAAGCCGGCCACGGACACGTGGCCTGAGTGGATGGATGAGTGGCAGATCCCGTTCGCCGAGACCATCGACCGGGCGAAGAAGTACGTCGTGTCGAGCACGCTGAGCGCGGTCGATTGGAATGCCGAGCTGGTGCGAGGCGACTTCGGGCGAGCGGTTCAGCGGCTCAAGCAGGAGTCAGGCGAGGGCCTGTGGGTGGGTGGCGTGACGCTCCCCCTGGCGTTGGCGGATCTGGGACTGATCGACGAGTACGAGTTCCTCGTGCAGCCGGTCCTCGCCGGACACGGGCCGACGTTGCTCGCCGGTCTGCGCGAGCGCATCCAGCTCGAGCCCGTGGACCGCCGTGAGTTCCAGTCGGGGGCGGTCGCCCTGCGATACCGGCCCACGCGAGTTACGGCTTGACGTGACGCTGTTCTCACCGCCTCTGCGACGCCGCCAGCCGGCAGGCCGGCAACGCGGAGAGCAATAAAAGGAAAGGGCACCGCGAGACGTGATGCGCCCTGTTGATGCTGGGCCGCTCAGATCGAGGCGGTCACCGTGGTCATGGAGGGTTCAGCCTTCCTCCCGTGAGCCCCATGGCGAGGGCGGACGCCGTCATCCGGCCGTACTTGGCGGCTTCACGAAGTTCGGCCTCGAAGGCGAACAGGTCACGCCAAACCTGGCCGTATCCGCGCTGATCGTCGAGCGGGAGGCGGGGGACGTGGGCGCGACGGGGGTCGAAGCGGCTCACGCCTGATTGGGTGCCGCTGCCGCTGACCGGCAAGGTACGGATGAACCCCGCGAGGAAGTAAGGGTCGAGACGCTCAGGGTGGGGCCTCAGCAGGGTGAGGCGCGGGCCGAGGAGCAGCCCGGCCTCCTCCGCCACCATGGTCGCGATCTCCCGATCGCGGGTCGCGACCACGACGTCACCCGGCTCTATCACGATGCGGTCCTCCGGCCGTGCGCGTGTCGTCGCCTGCCCGCCGGTGAAGACCTGACCGGCTTCGAGCACGAGCTGACCGGAACCCTCGGGGTCGTACCGGCCGGACTGGAGGATGGAAAGGGCGCCGGTCCGCTCCAACTCGGAGAGCGCCACCATCGGCATCTCACGAGCCCGGCAGGGAGCCGCGTGAGGCACCAGCGCGGCGAGACGTTCCAGACGGCCGAGGAACTCCGCCCGAACCGCAAGATAGTCACCCGCCTCCCCGTCTGCCACGCCGACGTGCCGTTCCGGACTGATGTCGACGTCCTCGTCGACCAGGTCGATGATCGGGACGGTACGGCTCTCGCCGGGCACGTCGAGCAATAGGCGAGCGACCCGCGCTGGCTCCTCATAGCCCCAGTTACGTTCGTTGAACGGCGGATGGCGCACCACCGCGTCCACGACCACGCCCGGCCAGGCGTCCTCCCGTAGAGAGTCCCCCTCTTCACCGCGCCGTCGACTCCCGCCAGTGACAGGCGTGCCTGCGCCAGCCGAGCCGGCGCCTCCTCGTGTTCCTGCCCGTACACGCGCTCGGCCTTGCCCATCGCGGCCAGGAGCATTCCCAGTCCGCAGGCTGGATCCAGGACCGTCCGGACATCAGGACCGGTGAGCTTTATCATGAGGTCCGCCACTTCGGCGGGCGTCTCGGCCGGCCGCCGCGACTGGACGTCGGCGAAGCGATCGAGCAGGAATCGAACGGCCTCGGTTGTGCCCCGCTCACCGGCGTACTGTTCGATCAGCTTCCAGGCCGGGCGGGGGACCAGCCGGGATCTGCCCTGGCCGCGCAGCAACTCGGTCGCCTCGGCGACCACATCTCCGAGGCGCAGGTCGTCGGCCGCCATCCTGATCTGCTGCCAGACCCGCTCACGCAGGGGGAGTTCCTCGATCTTGCCCTGGCCGAGCAGCCATGCTTCGACGGCCTTGAGGGAGAACGTCGGGCTGGTCGCCGTCCCGCCGACCGGCTCGGGAAAGTCCTCGTACCGCCGCCGCCAGTTGCTCACGGCCGCCCGGCCGACACCCGCCATCCGCGCGATGTCAGCCGAGGTGACCGTCGCCTCATCTCCGTGATCTCGGTGTTCGGTGCCCGGCTCTGGATGGTGTGCGACCCCCCGTAGGAAGCCGTTAGACCGGTCAGGGACGGCGCGTGAACGGCATGACCGGCAGGCTGCGGCAGCGGAACCACCGCCTCGAACGACTGGGAGGCCGACCTTTCCCGTCACTGAAAAGGGTCTTTACATAAGATCGCGACAGGTGTGATGATCACTCTGTTTTGACACATATGTTCGAAAGGATCGAGTGAGCCCATCACGAAAGTCGTCCGGCTTATCCAGCCGGACGCGCCGCCGCGCTGCCCTGATCGCCGTCCTGACTATGCCGCTCTCGCTGATGAGCGCGCCCGCGACCGCCCAAAGCCTCACGCCACCCCCTACCACCTCGCCCACCTCCAAGACGCCGCCACCAAGCGCCCCCGACACGCCTACCAGCAAAGCGCTGGCGTGGGCCAAGAAGGACAACCGGCGCATCGAGATCGAGTCACTGCGCTCGGAGACCGCCACCTACTACGCCAACCCTGACGGCAAGACCTTGCGGATGGAGCAGTACCTGGAGCCCATCCGGGTCAAGAACGCCAACGGCGACGGCTTCACCCCGATCGACACCACCCTCATCGCGGCAGACGGAGTCATCAGGCCCAAAGCGGCCAAGGACAGCCTGACGCTGTCCGCCGGCGGTAACACCGAAGCGATCAAGAGCAGGAATGGCGACATCGCCGCCCGGATCGACGCTCCGCGCACGTTGCCCAAGCCCACGCTCGACGGCAGCACCGCCACCTACCCCTCCGCCTACGGCAAGGGCATCGACCTGGTCGTCACCGCCACCGCGACCGGGTTCCGCCAGCAGATCGTGATCCGCCAACGCCCCGCCGGACCGGTGATCTTCCGCGTTCCGGTGGATCTGCCCAAGGGCCTCTCCTTCGGCAAGAACGCCAAGGGACAGCCGGCGCTGAAGAGCGAGGACGGCAAGCACAGCCTCGACATCCGGCCCGCGGCGCTGCTGGACGCGGCCGCAGCCGACGCGAACGCCGACCTCGGGGCCGTCCGGGTCGGCAGGGCGCAGGTGAGCCTGGACGGCTCAGCGCTGGCGTATCGCCCCGACCCCGCCTTCCTCGCCGACCCGGCAACGACGTACCCGGTGACCATGGCCGCTGTGGACGACGACTGGTATGAGTGCACCCTCGGCGGCGCCCCTTGCCCTGCGGGCGACCCGATGGACACCTACATCAACGACGTTGACCTCACCGACAGCTGGGACATGCACTACCGCGACCAGATGTGGGTCGGGAAGTCCTACGCCAGCGGCATCGCCAAGCGCTGGCGCGCCTACATCCAGTTTCCGCTTCCCGGGGCGAGCGACCCGTTCTGGGGCTCTGAAATCCAGAACGCCGACCTGGAGCTGTGGAACTACCTGTCCAACGACTGCGGCGAGTTCGTCGGGTCCGGGATCACCGCCCGGCAGGTCACCTCTGACTGGGACCAACTGACCCTGCAATGGGGCCAGCAGCCGTCGGTCACCAACGTGGGCGCGGACACCGAGTACGGTGCTTACAGTCCCGACTGCTTCGGTTCGATGAACTATGAGCACGACCTCATCCACTCGGTCGACGACATCGTCCAGGCATGGGCGGACGGGGAAACGAACTACGGATTCCGGCTCTCCGCAGGAGATGAATCCGAACTGCGGAATTGGCGGCGTTACCGCACCCGCGAGCAGACCAGTGGCTATCCCGCCCACGGTCCCCGGCTCACAGTCGACTTCGAGCCGCCGGCGCCCGCGCGTCAGGAGACGGTCGTCCTCGCTGTGCCGGAGCCCTTGGATACTCTCCCCACCGACTACGACGAGGCGGTGGCGCTTTCGACGCGTTCGGGGACGACGCCGGGTGAGTTCGACTCGATCAACGTGCCCGACGCGGTGCTCGACGCCACCCTCGCCAACCGCAGCGCGATGGCGGATACGGTCGGCACCGACAGACTCACCCCGGACGAGCCGGGCGTTCCGGAGCAGGACGACACGAGCGGTGGCGACGGAGAGGATGTCGTAGCTCCGAGGATACTTTCCCACGAGCCTGCCGCCGACGCGGTCGAGGTGCCGCTCGACGCGGTGGTGCGGGTCACGTTCTCCGAGGCTGTCGGCCTCACGGAGGTCAAGGTGCGGGCGCCTGACGGTACGGATGTCGCGGGTTCCCTGGCCGACGGCGACGAGGACACTGTCGTGACGTTCACCCCGGACCGGCCCCTGGCCCCGGGGACCGAGTACTCGGCCGAAGTCTCCTGGGCGACGGACGCTTCGGAGAACACGACAGAGCCGTACACGTGGTCCTTCCGAACGGTCGACCAGGCAGCGGGGCGTTGGACGTTCGACGAGGGGGACGGTCGTACGGCCGCCGACTCGTCGGGCAATGATCATCACGCGGGCCTGAACGACACCGCGGAATGGATCGCAGGCAAGAGCGGGAACGCGGTCTCCAACGTGCCGTCGCAGGCGCGGATCGCCGCCTCGCGGTCGGCGGCCGAGCAGGGTAAGGCCGTCGAGGTTGTCGACGAGACGACCGCCACCGGCATCACCTACGCCCAGCCGGATGGGAAGAGTTTCAAGACCGAGGTCACGGCCGGTCCGGTGCGAACCAGGCAGGGCGGCGGATGGGTGCCGATCGACACCACCTTGACGGAGCAGGGCGGCAAGCTGCGGCCCAAGGCCCTCGCTGAGGGCGCGGTCCTGGAGATCTCCGCCGGTGGCACGGGTCCGTTCGTGAAGATGGCCGCCGACGGGAAGTCGTACGCGCTGCGCTGGCCGACGCCGCTGCCCAAGCCGACCGTCAAGGGCAGTGTGGCCACCTACACCGATGCCGCGGGCGTGGGCGCCGACCTGGTGGTGACGGCGTCGCCGACCGGGTTCCGGTATGAAGTGGTGCTGCGGCAGCGGCCCGCCAAGCCGCTGCAGCTACGTATCGGCGTCGACGACGAGGGCTTGACTCTGACCGAGGGCAAGGGCGGTCGGCTGCTACTGAAGAGCAAGGACAAAAGGCTGGTGGCCGCGGGGGCGCGGCCGGCCATGTGGGACGGCAGTGGCAAGGGCCGGCTCGCGTCGGCCAAGCGCGGCAAGGCCGGTACGGACGTGGTCACCAGGGACGGCCGTAGGCAGCTGGTGGTCAAGCCGGACCAGGCGTTCCTGGCCGACGCAGGCACCACCTACCCGGTGCGCGTGGCCGCGGCGGTCACGCTGCCGCTCGGCGCCGACGTCGAGGTCACCACCTACGACACGGTCGACTCACCCGCGTTGCCTGACAACCCGTACATGCTCATCGGCACCGATACGAGCGGATACAAGTCGCGGGCGCATCTGCGGTTCGACACCACGAGCCTGCAGGGCACCACGGTGACCGCCGCCACGCTGTCGATGAACACCATCGACGCTCACAACTGCGGTCCCGCGCTCACCAACGGCATCCAGGTCGCCCGCCTGACCAGCGCCTGGGACCCGGACAACATGTACTGGACCAACAAGCCCACCCACACCACCGAGGACGCCTCCACCAACTTCAAGGGCGTCACCCCGGACTGCGAGCCCTGGCCGGACAGCATGGACTGGAACGTCACCGGCATCGCGCAGGACTGGGCCGCCGGCGCCGCCAACCACGGCCTGGTGCTCAAATCGCCCGGCGAGGCGAACATCAACAACTACAGATTTTTCACCGCCTCCGAAGACACCGACTTCAACATCCCGCCGAAGCTCACCATCACCACCAGCGGGCCCGCCTCCGCACCTACCGTCACCAACCTGGCCATCAGCCCAGCGCAGGCGAGCGGCGGCACCACCACAGTCACCTCGCTCACCCCGCAACTCGCCGCGACCGTCACCGACACCGCGAGTGGCACCCTCACCGGCCAGTTCGAGGTCGAACACGATCCGGCCGCCACCGGGCAGGGCAGCGGCCAGATCTGGACCGGCGCCTCGCAGCCGGTCACGTCCGACGCCCGAGCCGCAGTCAGCGTCCCCGCGGGCAAGCTGACCGACGGCTGGAAGATCCGCTGGCGGGCCCGCGCGGCCAACGCCACCGCCTCAACCACCTCGGCGTGGTCGGCCTGGCAGACGGCTACGGTCGATGTGCCCAACCCGACCGTCGGCGCCTTCCAGGTCACCCCCTCCCAGGTGGTGAACGGTGTCATCACGGCCACCAGCCTGATCCCGTCCCTGCAGACCACGGTCACCGACCCGGCCGCACAGCCGGTACGGGCCGAGTTCGAACTCGAGCACGACCCGGCCGCCACCGGGCAGGGCAGCGGCCAAATCTGGACCGGCGCCGTGAACAACGCCGCCTCCGGCACCCAAGTCTCGGCGACCGTCCCCGGCGGGAAGCTGAATGACGGGTGGAAGGTGCGCTGGCGGGTCCGGGCGGTCAACGCCACCACCACGGTCGGTTCGCCGTGGTCGGACTGGCAGAACCTGGCCGTGGACGTGCCGGACCCGGTCTCCGAACCGGCCGTGGGCGCGCTGCAGGTCACCCCGTCCGAGCAGGTGGACGGCACCACCGTCACCCCCACCCGCACCCCGGCGTTGCTGGTCCAGGTGATCGACCCGGCCGGCCAGGCGCTGCGGGCCGAGGCCGAGATCGAGCACGACCCGGCCGCACCCGAAGGCCAGGGCGCCGGCCAGATCTGGACCGGCAGCGCGGACAACGTGCCGGTCGGCACCCAGGCGAGCATCGCCGTCCCGGCGGACACGCTGACCGACGGCTGGAAGGTGCGCTGGCGGGCCCGCGCGGTCTCATCCACCGCCACATCCGCCTGGTCGGACTGGCAGTCCTTCACCGTCAGCCTGCCCAAGCCCACCGCCACCGGCCTGACGATCACCCCGTCCAAGGTGGTGGACGGCGTGACGGTGACCACCACGCTCACCCCCACGTTGCAGGCCACTCTCACTCATCCGTCCGGCCAGGCGCTGCGGGCCGAGGCCGAGATCGAGCACGACCCGACGGCACCCGCCGGGCAGGGCACCGGCCAGATCTGGACCGGCGCCATGGACGGTGTTACCTCCGGCACCCAGGCGAGCGTCGCCGTCCCCAACGGGAAGCTGGCCGACGGGTGGAAGGTGCGCTGGCGCCTGCGCGCGGTCGCCGGCGACGCCTCCTCGGCCTGGTCGGACTGGCAGCAGATCACCGTCAATGTCATCCAGCCGGGCGAGGAGCCCCTGGCCCAGACCACCGAAACGGTGATCCGCACCGACCAGAGCTTCACCGCCGCCGCCTGGCTGCGCTGGAGCGACAAGGACGGCGACTACACCGTCCTTGAGCAGAAGGGCACTCACCAAGCGCCCTTCCGGCTCGGCAACACTCCCGATCACGGGCTGGTGTTCACCCTCACCAGCGCCGACGCCACCGGTGCGACGGTGGAGGGCGTGCTGTCCGGGATCGAGCCGCCCGTGGATGAGTGGTTCCACCTGGTGGGCGTGTACGACGCGGACACCCGTACGGCCACCTTGTATCTGAACGGGGCACAGGCCGGGACCGCGCAGTTGTCCTTCCCCGCCTGGAACGCCCAGGCCCCGCTACGGATCGGCGCGGCGATGGCAGGGAGCATCGACGAGGCCGTGGCCTATCAGCGGCCGCTGTCGGCCAGCGGAGTCGCCGACCTGTTCACGCAGGCCCAGGCGGCCTCGGCTCCGGTAGCGTCGTCCGCGAAGGCGAGCCCGGCCCGTACATCGCCCAGTGGCACGACGAGCGTCTCTTCCGCCGCCGCGGAGGACGGCAGCTTCTACAACCGGATCAACCTGGAGGGTTGTCAGACACTGGACAACAACTACGACGGAGATACGGCGGACTCCTACGAGACCTGGATGAAGGGAAAATTCGCCTACGGTCAGTCCCGCATTCACGAATCCAGCTACAATTATTGCTGGTCATCCTACATCTATGTCCTGGAATTCGCCGAGAATCCGATCACGGGTGTGATGAAAAGGTCCGCGAAGCGGTCAGCGCAGCTCCAGAACGCGAAGCGGAAGAACGGGCAGAAGGTCGAGATCGAGGATGACGACGCCTTCCGGTTCCGCGCCACCTGGGTCATGCACTCCTATCTCGGCAACTCGAAGGGCAACGAGTTCTCCGTGCCGCAGCTGGAGCTTTCGCCTCAGAAATTCAAGGTCTTCGCGCGCCTCGATCAGCTGGCGATCGTGGGCGGCGACAATGCTGTGAAGGTCCCGTCGAGCGACCTGAGCGGGATGTCCATGCAGATCGTGGCCGGCCGGGGGCCGCAGGACAAATGCAACGTCATCTCTGATGAGAGCGGGCCGTTCGGGTTACGTGATGTGTCCGCCTGGCATGCCTCCTCCGACGCCCTGTTCGTCTACGGGTGGCCGGCCGGCATCACGAGCGGCACCCAGCGGTGCGAGATCCCTCTCGCCGTCTTCATGCCGGGTGAGGACCCGGGCACGGGCGTGGCCATTCCGCTCTGGAGTCGCACACTCGTCGACAGCCGTAACATCGTCGAGGAGAATCTGGTCCTCCGGCACGGATCGGGGATTCCCATCAGTCCCTGGGACGGTAAGCCGTACACGCAACTGGTGCCCAAGGTGCAGTGCGACTGGGAGAAAGCCGGCTTCGGAAAGCGTCAACGGAAGGGCGGGTGCATCAACCTCGGTGTATCCCGGGTGTTCGTGATGTCCAAGAGCAGGAACAGTAACTTCCTCGAGGTCATCAAGCACATCGAGAAGGCGCTCAACCGGTCGGTCAACGCGGGCACCGCACCGCCGAAGCGACCGGGCCACAATTGGGCCGACCCCATGTATCCACCTGCGAAGACCAGCACGGTGAGCCCCGTGAGCAAGGTGATCCCCGGAAACTGGGCCGCGGGCGGCGCCGCGCTGACCAAGGTCAACGATGCTGGCGGGACCTACAACCGAAGTTTCTTCCAGAATATCGAGTTCGTCACGGACCACGGTACGGCTGACGAGAAACACTGGCCGGACCTTCCCCTGGGTCCCAACGGCACCCGGCCGAAGCCGACGAGTAAACAGCTCATAGGAGTGAACCTGTGCAAGTACTACTTCTGGGATGACTACAAGACGGCGACGAAATGGGCCTACGGGGTGCCGCAGGCGGGCTGGCTACAGTGTGACGAGTATCCATTCGCGTCGACGCTGGAAGGCGCCGGCAAGAAGGACGGGAACTACTCCATCCAAGCGGTTTCCAAGCAGCACAACCTGGATCACGGGGCTGCTCTCGACAGTTTCTACGCCGACTATCGTGTCGTGCCCGGTAATCAGTTCTGGGTCAAGATCGTGAGCTGATCCGGACAATGCTCTGGTTCCTAGCTGAACGTCTGTGAGTGGAGGCGGTCACCCGCCTCCACTCACAGACTTGCCCGAACCTGCGAAAGGATCTGTCTGTTGAACCTGCGAGCGATGCCCGCGGAGAGCCAGTGGGATCTCCTGGAGGAGTACCTCCTGAACAGCCGCTTCGATGTGGCATGGATCGACACGGAGAAGATCGATGAAGCCGCAGAGCGTTTCCGGGTGGATCCGGGCTCTGGGGTTCTCTGCGATCTCGATACCGCGTTCGGCCTGATCGACGATGACGATGAGGAGACTCTGGTCTGGCTCGGGACGCACTCCCCTGGCTGGTCTGTCTCGGTCACCATGAACAGAGGTTTCACGCTGTCCGAAGAAGCGAGCGCGGGAGGAAGGGGCGTCCTCGCTCACTGGCACATGGCCGACATGTATGAGCTTGCCGATGAGGGGATGGTCTACTACCACGACGGAGAGTACGTGGGCAGGGTGGGCGAGGAGGCGTTCCAGGATTACGCGCGGGACCTGGACCTAGATGACGCCGGGTTCCGGGAGCTGGTGGAGTACTACCTCATCCTGGCGGGGCGGATCACGGGCCGGTTTCTCGACCGGGACTGGTTCGCGACGTCACGCGTTCTCTACCGCGTCCCCCGCGACGCCTGGCCGTGCTGAACGAGCCTTCCCTCACGCATCGCTTGAGAAGTACGGGTCGCGACGCCCGCCGCCCGCACCTCGTACGCGTGCTCTCAGGCGGCGCGATCTGAAGGAGTTCAGGACCTTTCTCGACGGCCACGTCGACGGCACGTTGCCGGGCACCATGATCAGGTTGCTGGACGACACGCAGGTCCGTGCCGGCCATCTACGGAACCCGGGGCTGGCCCGCCTGATCGAATGTGCCAACGCCGCGACCGCCGTGCTCATCTCGGGTGACCGGAAGGCGGGCCCGTTGACTCCACCGGGATGCGGTTGCGGCTGGCCTGGCGGACCGGCCTTTTAGCCGACGACTCACTTGGCGAGTCGGCGGTAGCGGATGAGGGCTACGGCGATGGCCACGAACGATGCGAAATGGTCGGCCCGGCGTTCGTAACGGTTGAAGAAACGCATCCACGATCGATCCACCGATCAACCCCGAACGAGTCACGGTCTAAGCGTGAGCTCCGATGGCGAGGGTCTGGGCGAGTTCGAAGGCGGCGTCGAGGCGCTTCCAGATCGCGGCCGAGGCGGCCAGCGCGGCCTCGTCGTCGTGGTGCCTGGCCCTGGCACGGGCCAGGCACGCCGCCGCCCAGTCGTTCTCATGCGCGGCGGGCGCGGCGGCCGAGAGGTAGGCGGCGGCGTCGGGAAGCCCGGCGACGACGGCCAGCTCCGCGCCGGCGGCTCTGGCGTAGGTCTCGTGACGGCTCAGCGGATAGCCGACGAAGGCCCGCCTGACCAGGTTTTCCGCGTCGGAAAGGTCGCCGGTGTGCACCGCCGTGCGGGCGTCGGTGAAGGCGGCGAAGGGTGCGACACCGGGCGCCTGGTCGAAGTCGGTGATGCCGAGGATCTCCATCGCGCGATCGCGCCAGCGGAGGGCGGCGCGCATGTCGCCGAGCAGTCCATGAGCCAGGGCGACGGGAAGCACCCCGCCGGTGACCAGGGCCGGTGCCACGGGGCGGCCACTGCGCTCCCAGCCGGCCCACATCCCGGGTGCCAGCTCGATCGCCTCGTCCAGGCGTCCGGTGAGGACCAGCACGGTGATCAGCTTGCCCGCGGGCGCGAATGGGCCCGCACCCGCGAGCTCGTCGCGCACGAGCAGATGGGCGGCCGAGCTCGCCGCCGGCAGGTCTCCAGCGGCGACCGCGTAGGTGACGGCCATGTGGAGGATGTCGGCGATCTCCGGTCCGGTGGCCGGATCATGTCGCGGCAGTTTCGCCAGCAGGCCGAGCCGTTCCGTGGCCAGGGCGTGCGCGCGTTTCAGCCGTCCGGCCCTGGTGGCCGCGGCGCCGGTCGCGTCGAGGGCGGCGCTGACCAGCACCGGGTCCCCGGCCGCACGCGCCAGCGCCACCGCCTGGTCGGCGAGCTCGGCTGAGGGGGCACGCCACGTCGCACCCGCCTCCCACGCGGCGGCGACGGCCAGGGCGGCCCGCACGACGGGATCGCGTGGATCGCCGAGATCGCGTGCCCGGTCGAGGAGGCGGTGGAGCCGCTCGCGGGGGATCTCAGCGTCCGGGTCGGTATGGAACCTGTTGGCCACCTCGACGGCCCTGGCCAGCATGATGGCCGCTGTGTCGTCGTCGTCCGCTCGTTCCGCGGCCTCGAGCAGCAGGTCGAACGGCACGAGCTGCGAATTGGTGCGCAGCAGCTCGGCGTCGGCCGCCATGCGCAGGTGCTCGGCCTCCATCAGCGGCGTGGGTGCCAGCCTGGCCGCGTCCCTGAAGTGCCCGGCGGACTCCGCGATGAACCGGCGGGCATAGGTGAGGTTTCCCAGAGACCGGGCCAGGGCGTGATCGGCCCGTGCGGCGCGCAGGTCGTCGGCGACGATGTCGAACTCCGCGCGCCACTCGCCGGTCAGCCTGCTCTCCAGGTCGGAGGCAGTGCGCGCCGCCCATCGCAGATGTGCCCGCGCCGTCTGCTCCACCTCGCCGGAGGACGTGAGCTGTCTCATCGCGAAGGCCCGGATGGTCTCCAGCATCCGCCACCTGCTCACCACACCGCGCTGGTGGACGATCATGCTCTTGTCCGCCAGCCGGCCGAGCAGGTCGGCGGCCACACCCCGGTCACCGGCCGTGCCGACCTCCGCGGCCGCGCGCAGGTCGAACGCGCCGGCGAACAGCGCGAGCCGCCGGAACAGCGCGCGTTCCTCCTCGTCGAGGAGTGCGTGGCTCCAGCCGATGACGTGGCCGAGCGACCTGTGCCGCTCGTGGGTCCCGCGCACGCCCGCCAGCAGCCGCAGGCTGTCGTCCAGCCCGGCGAGCAGGCCGTCGGCTCCCAGTACGGTGGCCCGCGCGGCGGCGAGTTCGATCGCCAGCGGCATCCCGTCCAGGCGGGCGCAGAGCGCGGCCACGACGTCCGCGTCGGCCTCGAAGGCGGGATCGGCGGCGCGAGCCCGATCCAGGAACAGCAGCTCGGCATCGGAACCCAGCGGCAGTGGGGAGAGCCGGACGACGCGCTCACCGGGCACGGCGAGCCGCTCCCTGCTGGTGGCCAGGACGGTCAGCTCGGCGCAGCGGGTCAGCATGCCGGACACGAAGTCGGCCACCTGGTCGACGAGGTGCTCGCAGTTGTCCAGGATCAGCAAGGTCCTGCCGCGGCCGAACCGATGGGTGATCGATGTGATCAGAGGCTGCTGCGGCGACTCGGTGACGCCGAGGACGGCGGCCACGTCCTCGCTGATGAACCCGCCGCGCACCGGAACCAGGTCGACGAACGCTCCGCCGTACGGCCACGACCCGGCCGCGACCGCGGCCAGCCTGCTCTTCCCCACACCGCCGGGCCCGAGCAGCGTCACGAGCCGCTCGCCGTGGAGCGCCTCGACGATCGTTTCGAGCTCGCGGGCACGGCCGACGAACGTGGAGCGCGATCCGGGCAGTCCCGCGATGTGTCCCGGTAGCAGGATGTCCTCCGGTGGCCGGTCTGGCCCGGCGATCGCGGCCAGCTCCGATCTGCCCGCCACTCCGTACTTGCGCAGGAGCGAGGAGACGTGGCTCTCGACCGTTCGCACCGAGATGCGCAACTGCCGCGCGATCTGCGCGTTGGACCGCTGCGCGCCGAGCAGGCCGAGCACCTCCACCTCGCGACGCGACACCTGGCTCATCGGGCCATTATTACCTGCATTACGTGGCCTTTCCGTGGTCACCACGGATGCCGGCCCGTACCGGCGAACGGCACGATCAACGCCATGAAGACCATCGCATCTGCCAGTGTCTCCCTCGACGGCGTCATCGAGAACCCCCACGAGTGGTCGATGAAGTACAACGACCAGGAGGGCCTGCGGCTCACGCTCGACACCCTCTTCGGCGCTGACGCCCTGCTGATGGGGCGGATCACCTACGAAGGGTTCGCCGCCGCCTGGCCGAACATGCCCCCCGACGAGGCCGGGTTCGCCGAGCGGATGAACTCCATGCCCAAGTACGTCGCCTCCACCACCCTGGAGAAGGCCGACTGGAACAACACGACGATCATCAACGGCGACCTGGCCGACGAGGTCCGCCTGATGAAGGAGCGGTCCGGCGGCCACATCCTGATCTACGGGTTCGGCCCGATCGCGCACACGCTGCTGCGGGCGGGGCTGCTCGACGAGATCCGCCTCGCCATCTGCCCGGTTCTCGTCGGCCGGGCATCCTTCCCCGACGGCCTGCTGTTCCAGGAGGGACTCACAGCGGCCATGGAACTCGCCGACGTGCGGGCACTCGGCACAGGCTCCATCAGCGTCACCTACCGCCCCCTCTGACCGGCCGGCCGTTCCCCGAGCACTGTTCGCCCCCGCGCGAAGCGGTCACAGGCGGCGACGATGCCGAAGGCTTCTTCACCGCCGAGGTGGACAGAGCCTTCTCCGCCGCGTCACCTCCTTCAGCGGAGAGCCCGCTTCGTCTCCTTCGGAAAGCACTCGTTCGAAGGTTCGGCCGGCGGCCACGTCGTCGCGTGAG
Source organism: Sphaerisporangium sp. NPDC049457 (assembly GCF_055586705.1). Taxonomy (NCBI): domain Bacteria; kingdom Bacillati; phylum Actinomycetota; class Actinomycetes; order Streptosporangiales; family Streptosporangiaceae; genus Sphaerisporangium; species Sphaerisporangium sp. NPDC049457. The sequence goes on from NZ_JBVJHR010000002.1 coordinate 425,279, forward strand.
TTGAGTGAGCGCTTCCGTGCGGCGTCGCGCTACGCGTCGGTGCCCGGGTTCGAGTGGTGAAGCCGCCACTGGCGGAGGCGGGCGAGGCCGGGGCGGAGGTCGGGGAGGGCGGCGTAGGGGGTGCGCGGGCCTGAGGCGGTGGGGAGGGCGAAGCCGACGGCCTTGCCGGGGGAGTCGGTGGTGGTCGTGGTGGTGCGGTACGCCTGGCAGTGGCCCTGGGACAGCTCGTAGGTCAGCAACAGGCCGCGCCCGTTCTCGGCGAGGAGCGACAGGTCGGGCTCGGGCAGGGTCGCCAGCCGCTGGAAGGCGTCGCTGATCTTCTCAGGCTCCGGGTCGCCGTCGACGACCTCGCACCAGGTGGGGACGCCGTCGATCCGGAAGACGCGCAGCTCGTACGGGCGCCGGCCGTGCCGTTCAGCGTTCGCGGCCAGCTCGGCGACCACGATCTCGGCGTCGGTGATCGCGTCGACGTTAACTCCCGCCTGCCGTAGCACCTCCCTGACCACGGTGCGCGCCCGGCGCGCCGCCGAGCCGGGCTGCAGGATTCTCACGAGCACCCGGATGTCCTTGCGCAGCGCGGTGGCGGCCGGTGGCTCGTCCGGCCGCTGGGAAAGGGGGTGCGGGTCGGGGTCGACGGGGGGCATGACGGTGCTCCGTTCGTTGCGGTGACGGTGCACAGCAGGAAAGACCGCCGGGGGAGCGCGCGGAACGGCGTCGCGTGCGCGTTGATCAGGGGCGTGGCATGGTGTACGCCGGAAGTGGTCGATCTCTGGTCGTTTGATCCGAAGGGCTTGGCGCGGAGCCGAGACCGATGTAATCGTCATCACATTTAGTGGTCATGCGATTACCGAGGGGGTCCGGCGTGGGGGTACGGGGAGAGCAGACCGGTCGTCCGGAGCTGGTGAGGGCGCGGCGGCGCAAGGGGCTCAGCCAGGAGGCGGCGGCCGAGGCGGTCGGGGTCTCGCCGACGACCTGGGCGCGCTGGGAACGCGGTGAGCAGGGGGTACGCGCGCGGCACCGGTCGCGGATGGCCGCGGTGTTCGGCGTCGAGGCCATCGAGGTCGAACGATGGGTGGAGGGGTGGGCCTTCGTGGAGACACCTTCCTGGCCGCTCGTGGACTGTGGAGGCGGATCGCTGGAGGCTACGGTGAAGTCGGCCGACCTGCTGTGGAGGTTCGAGATGGATCCGTCCCGCCGTCACCTGCTGGCCACGCTGCCGTTCGTCCCGGCCGCGCTTGGTGAGTGGCTGACGTCCTGGACCTACGACACCCCGGCCGCCTCCACGGCGCACGCCGGGGCGGGCCGTGCGGTCGGCATGGCCGACGTGCAGCGGATCAATGAGGCGCGGCAGGCGTTCGGCCAGATGGACCACCAGTTCGGCGCCGGCCTGGTCCGCCCGGTCGTCCTGCGCTACCTCAACGGCAACGTCACCCCACTGCTCCACGGCCGCTACGACGACAAGGTCGGCGCCGAGCTGATGAGCGCAGCCGCGGGCATGAGCAGGATGGCGGGCTGGACGGCCTTCGACATGAGCCTTCACGGCCAGGCGCAACAGCACTTCGGCCAAGCCCTCAGGTTCGCCAAGGCGGCCGACGCCCCCTTGGTGGCAGCCTGGGTACTGACGGCCATGACCCGGCAGGCCATCCACATCGACCAGCCCCTCTGGGCTCTGCGGCTCTCCCGCTCGGCCGTGGACACCGCACGCCAGGCGCAGGCATCGCCTCGGGTCATGGCCCTGATGACCGTGCGCGAAGCCTGGGCGACGGCGCTGAACGCCAAACCCGGTGAGACGGGCGACAAGCACAGCGCCAGGCAGGTCGAACAGCTGCTCGCCGAAGCTGAACGCGCCTACGAACAGGGTCCCAGCGATCGTGATCCGGCCTGGATCGGTTTGCATGAGTGGGCGGAGTTGAACGCCGAGGCCGGGCAGTCGTGGGGCCTGCTCGGCGAGCACCAGCGCGCGGCCGCCTGCGCCGAAGCCGCGGTGGACGCCTTCCATGACCGCCTGCCCCGCTCGGCGCAGTTCAACCGGGTACACGCCGCGGACGCCTACCTCGGGATGAACGAACTGGAGCAGGCCCTCGACTCGGCCAGGGCCGCCATCCCGATGGCCAAGACGCTGAGCTCCGCCCGCTCGGTCGAGTTCATCCAAGCGTTCGCCGACCGCCTCGAACCGCACGGCACCACCGTCGCGGTAAGAGAGTTCCGCGACCACCTGCGCGCCGAACTGGTGGCGTGAGGCAGCACCTGGACGGTTTGGCGGATACCGCCATAAGTCGGAACTGATCGGAAGAGACGGCCAATCACTGTGAGTCATCGAGACCAGGCATAGTCCGGGACGGCTTCGGCAGGGGACGGCACCATTGTCGTCCCTGGTCAGGTCAGGGAGTCGATCCAGCGTTCCAGGCGGCGGCCCTCGGTGGACATGAGTTCGGGGTCGCGGAAGGTGTTGGTCAGGAGGGAGATGCCCTGGTAGGCGGCGATCAGGGCCACGGCGAGTTCGCGTGAGTCGGGGCGGCCCATCGCCTGGAACTGGTGCTCGGTCCAGTCGAGCAGGACTCGCATGATCTCGGCGATCTGGCGGTCCAGGCCGTCTTCGCGTTTGTCGAGTTCTGAGGCCAGCGTTCCGGTGGGGCAGCCGTACCGGGCCGCGAGATCGCGCTGCTCCACCCATCCGGCCACGAGAGCCTTCAGCCGCTCCTGCGGGGTGGGCAGCGCGTCGAGCGCGGCGATGATCGCCTGCAGGTTCTGCCCGTGCGCGTCGATCGCAGCCTCGACGAGCTGGTCCTTGGTCTTGAAGTAGTAGTAGACGTTGCCCACGGGTACGTCGGCCGCCCGTGCGATGTCGGCGAGCGTCGTCTTCTCGACACCCTGTTCGTGCAGTACGCGGGCCGCGGCCGTGGCCAGCCGCTCCCGCTTGCCCGGCTTCCGCCGCACCTTCGCTGAGTGAGTCACCTGACTAACTATAGACGCGTGGCGATCTGATCGACTAAGGTCCCTCTCGATAGTTAGTCAGCCGACTCACTCACTCTCACTGGAGGGACTTCTCATGATCGTGGTAACGGGTGCGACCGGGAACGTCGGGCGGAACGTCGTGCAGATCCTCGCCGCGGCCGGCGAGCAGGTGACGGCGGTCTCCCGGCAGTCCGTACAGCCCTCGCAACTACCGCCGGGCGTACGGCACGTTCGGGGCGACCTCGCCGAGCCCGTCAGTCTCAAGCCCGCGCTGGAGGCGGCCGACGCGCTGTTCCTGCTCGTCGCCGGTGACGACCCGCAGGGCATCCTGGACCTGGCCAAGTCGGCCGGAGTCCGGCGGGTGGTCCTGCTCTCCTCTCAGGGAGCGAGGACGCGACCCGAGGTCTACCGCCACCCCGCCGCGTTCGAGGATGTCGTGCGGGGCTCCGGTCTGGCCTGGACGATTCTGCGGCCCGGCGGCTTCGACTCCAACGCCTTCGCGTGGGCCGAGCAGATCCGGTCGCGGCGGACGGCCGCCGCGCCGTTCGGCGACGTCGGACTGCCGACCGTCGATCCGGCGGACATCGCCGAGGTCGCGGCCGCGACCCTGACCCAGGACGGCCACGCCGGCCGCTCCTACGAGCTCACCGGCCCGGAGCCGGTCACCCCGCGGGAACGGGCCGCGGCGATCGGTGCGGCACTGGGCGCTCCGATCCGGTTCGTCGAGCAGACCCGCGAGGAAGCCCGCGCGCAGATGCTGCGGTTCATGCCCGAGCCGGTCGTCGACGGCACCCTCGCCATCCTGGGCGAGCCGTCGGACGACGAGCGGAAGGTGAGCCCGGACGTCGAACGGATCCTCGGCCGCGCGCCGCGCACCTTCGCCGACTGGGCGGCACGCAACATCGCGGCCTTCCGATGACCGCCCCGGCCGGTGACCGTTCGGCGACGACCTCGGATCATTCCCGAAGGCGCCTAACCGCGTCGGCGGGCCGCTGCGCGTCGCCGAGGGGGCACGTCGCCACGCCGAACGCCACCGGCCCGCCCGGCCCGCCCGGCCGGATCGTGATCTCAGTCGACCGAGTGATGAAACCCAACATCTGAGAAGGACACAGCATGCCCATTCAGCCCGTACTCGACTCGACGATGTACTACGAAGACCTCGGCGCCGGCGCCCCTATGGTCTTCCTGCACGGCAATCCGACGTCCTCGCACCTGTGGCGGCATGTCATCCCCGCCGTTGGCGAGCCGGGCCGCGCCCTGGCTCCCGATCTGATCGGCATGGGCAGTTCCGGCAAGCCGCCCATTGATTACACCTTCGCCGACCACGTCCGCTACCTGGACGCCTGGTTCGACGCCCTCGGCCTCGATGACGTGGTGCTGGTCGGCCACGACTGGGGCAGCTTTCTGGCCTTCGACTGGGCCGCTCGCCACCCCGGCCGCGTACGCGGCATAGCGTTCACCGAGGCGATCGTCAAGCCGATGACCTGGAACGAGTTCCCTGAAGGAGGGCGCGAGCTGTTCCAGGCGATCAAGACGAGCGGTGTGGGCGAGGCGATGCTCCTCGACGACAACGCCTTCCTCCGGCAGGGGCTGCCGGGCACCGTCGCCACCGCCCTCAGCCAGGAGGACCTCGACGTCTACAGCAAGCCCTACCCCACTAGGGAAAGCCGCCTGCCGCTGCTGCGCTGGGCGCGGTCGATGCCGCTCAGCGGAGAGCCCGCCGACGTCGTGGCCAGAATCGAGGCTTACGACCAGTGGCTGGCGACCAGCCCTGACGTGCCGAAGCTGCTGCTCACCTTCAACCCGGGTCCTGGCCACATGATGACCCCGGCGATGTACGACTGGTGCGCGGCCAACATGGCCGGCCTGGAGATCCGGCACCACGACGTGATCGCCGGGCACCACACTCCCGAAGACCACCCCCACCTGATCGCCGCCGCCATCGCCGACTGGGCCGACAAGCACACACTCCGCTGATTACCGCGGAGGTCACCGGACGCGAGTCCGGCGCGGACGCCGGCGATGGCCGAGAGCCACCCCTCGGGGCCCTTGGCCAGGCCGGACCCGCGTCCTGTCCAGATTTCCGGCTATTGGGTCACCTTGGGCCGTATCCCTGGGGGCCGTACGGGCGCGGGTGGTCGTGATGCCAGTGGTGATGGCCGTGGTGCCAGTGATGGTGGCCGTGGGGGTGGCCCGGCGGGTGGGCGTGGTGCCAATGGGGATCACCGTAGGGCTGGCCGTCGTGGCAGCGGTCGCTGTACTGACCGTAGGGAGTCTGCGGGCAGGGGTGGGCCTGCGACAGGGACCCCGTGTCCTGGATCGTGGCGGATGCGGTGGCGGCCTGGGCCGACATCGCCGCGGGAACGACAAGAGCGAACGCCGCCAGCGAGCCGGCGGCGAGAGCGTTTCTGAGCATGGGAGATCTCCGTGTCTGGTGATCGAGTTCGGCATGGTGCCTGGACTCACGGAGCGCCGATCTGGCTTTCCGCAAGGTTCGCCGAATCGGCCTCTACGTCCAAGACGCTAGTCGCGGCACTGTGAATGGCCATGCCGTGGAAGCAAAAGTCGGGACCGGGATCGCCATGTAATTTGACCGACGAATAAATCGGAATTCCCGATAAATAAGCGATTTGGGCCGGTAATACCTGAGGTCGGGGCTTGCCATCGGTGCCCAGGGAAAGAGCCCGTCGCGCCGCACGTGACGCGGGCGGCACTGTCCGACACCCGAGCCTGGTGCCGTGCTGCGGCATCAACGAGTCGTATGCGTCGGATCAACGGGGCAGCAGTCGCCGGAGGTGATCCTGGGTCTCCGGGTCGACGGAGTACAGGAAGGTGCCGATCATGCCACGGGTGAGCAGGACCTTGTACGTGTTCCTGATCAGGCGGTCGGCCTGCTCGTCGGCGGTGCCTCGGGTGAGGGCGGGATCCTTGCTCGCCCGCCGGATGGTGACGAACCTGCCGTCCCGTACCACCAGGTCAGGGCCGATGATCACACCGCTCCAGTCGTACTCGAACCCTTGGGCGGTGTAGACGCAGCCGACCTGCTCGAAGCCGCCGTCGGCCGTGGCCCACAGCGCGCTGGCGGGCGCGTCGCCCACGGCACGGTCGCCTTTGACGTTCCAGGGCCGGGACCAGTCGCCGACGCGGACGTCGGGGACGAGCGTGTCGTCCGTGCGAGGTTCGCTCCATGGCCAGCAGAAGCCGGCCGTCATCCGGGCCGAGTACCCTGCGTCGAGTTTCGCGCGCAGCACACCTTCGAGTTCTCGCGGAGACTCGGTCAACGCGACCGCGAAGTGGTCGTCGCCGGCCCATGGTTCCGGCGAGCCGCCGTCCAGTCCGAGGAGCCGCAGCACCCAGTCCTCGTACGCGCGGCTGCCTCCGCAGCGGAACTGGTCGTCGAGGGAGATCACGCGGACGGGTAATCCCCTGGCTTCCGCGTGTGACCTGATCTCGGCGACCGTGCCCATCTCGCCCGGCCGCACGACCTGGTGCTCGTCCAGCAGGAATACCGGGACCCGCGCCGCGTCGAGCAACTCGTCCACCTGGCGCCGGTCGCTGCGCAGGCGGGCGGGCGTGTAGCGGTTCTGGGACGTCTCCCGGATGCGGTGCGCTTCATCGCATATCAGCACGTCCAGGTCGTTGCGTGCGGCCTGGGTGAAGCTGTTGAAGTACTTGAAGAGGTTCTTCACCTTGGAGGAGCCCTTGCCCGGCACCCGCCGAAGCGTTTCGGTGAACGAGCGGGAGCCGGTGGCGTGGACCACAGCCCGTCCCTGCCGGGACAGCTCACCCAGCAGCGACAGGGCGATGACGCTCTTGCCGCTGCCCGGCCCGCCGGTGACGACGACGACCTCCTTGGCGTCCGCCCCCCGAGCGCGCTCCACGGCGTGCATGACCATCTCGTACGCCAACCGCTGTTCGGCGAGCAGCACGAACTGCTCTCGCTCCTTGATCTCGCGGGCGGCCAGCTTGAGCAGTTGTTTGGAGGGGCGGATGGCGCTGCTCAGCAGGCGGTCCGCGGCGTCCGCGCCAGGCTGTGCGGCGAACTGGTCGCGGAGGTAGTCGAGGAAGGCTCCGCGGCGGCTCTTGGCGAACATGCGGGTGCGCTCGCCGGTGACCGCCGAGTAGAGGTCCCGGACGTCGGCGTCGGCGGCGTTGTGCAGGTAGGCCACACCTCTGATCGCGTCGTCCCGCCCCTCCAGAGCACCGGTGAAGTCGGCGATGTAGTCGCAGTACCCCTGTACCTGGAGCGCCGGATGCAGCCGGGGCCCGCCGGGCATGCCGTCGACGAGGACGAGATCGGAGTCGTCCTCGAACAGCTCGGCCCGGCTCCACTGCTTGAGCTCCACCACCACGTACGCGTCGCCGCCGGTGCGGCGGTCCACGCCGGCGAGCACGACGTCGGCGCGCTTGCTGGTCAGCGGCAGCTGGTACTCGACCAGCATCTCGATACCGCCGAGTCCGGCTTCCACCAGGTCGCGAGCGAGGATGGGGAGGCTGCGATCCCACGATCTCGCCTCGGCGGGGGAGGGGTTGATGTGCGCGGTCCTTCGGAGATGCTCCGCGAGGGCGTCGCTGAGACGCCTTTCGGGAATCGAACCGTCGAGCGCGAGCTTGGCCAAATTTTCGGCGGAATGCCGAAACGCCGTCACGGACCTACCCCCAAGGCAGCACGAGAGACTCGTGCGGTATGGGGGCGTGTCCGCGATCAGGCGATCAGCGGAAGCCCGTCGGGCCGCATCACTACGCCAGGCACATTACCTGGATCACCGGGAGAAATCAGGCGAGTCGCGGACCGTTCCACCCGATCTCCGGTGCATTCCGGCGATCAGCAGACGTCGCAAGGCACGGTGGCCTTTCTGGCCGGACCCCGGTGGCGCCTGAAGCGGCGGCGCTCATCCGTCCCAGACCGAGAACCGGACCGTTTCCTCAAGAACGGACGCCGCACCCTCGAGATCGGCGAGGCGGGCGGCCAGGGTGGCGGTGGCCAGACGTTCGGGCAGGGCGGCACTGAACTTCAAGCCGTTGAGCGCCTTCTCGTCGACGGAGGGAAGGCAGAGCCGTTCCGGGGCGTCCGCGGTGGCCACCTTCCACATCTCCGCGGTCAGATCTCCCCGCAACCGCAGGAAGGCGTCGTCGACGCGCTGCGCCTCGTCGGCGACTCCGGCGAGCGTCGCCGCCAGGGTGGCGTTCGCCCGGAAACCGGCCCAGGTCCACCAGCGGACGTCGCCGCCGGTCGAGCGGGTGATGACCGTCCCGCCCGGATGCACCGACTCGACCGCCTCCTCACGCAGCACGGCCAGCCGGTCGGCGGCCCGCCGGGTCAGATGCACAGGAGGGTCGGCGCCGAGCAGCACCGACCGCATCGACCGCGCCATGGCGAACGAGAGGCCGCCGAGCCCGAGTCCGTTCCATCGGGCCTTGCCGCGGCCGTCGGCGGGCTCCACGAAACAGCGGCGCCGTCTCCAGTCGATGTAGGTGACCCGCCAGGTCCGTCCGCCCAGCAGCAGCAATCGCGGCCCCTGGACCTCCTCGGTCAGCAGCGCCGGGTCGGTACGCCCGATCTCGGTGCGCCCGGCCAGCACGGTGAACTCGGGCGCGGCGGTGAAGACCGCGGTGAGGTTCATGAAGTGCCGATGACCGAAGCGGCGCTCGGCCTCGGGCCCGATGAAGAGCATGCCGCCGTCCTGGTCGAGGTAACCGGCGGACACCAGGTGGGCGACGACGGGGGCGGCCGACGGCCCGAACGGCCCGAGCCCGTTCCACCATTCCGGCCACAGCCGGTCGCCGACCCGATGCTCCTGCAGGCACAGCGCCAGCAACTGCTGGGCGGCGATGTGCCGGGGTTCCGGCGGCGGGCTGATCGGCTCCACCCAGCCGTGGCCCCACAGCAGCAGAAGACCGGCCGCGTGGAGGAGAGCGTCCTCGGTCAGCGCCAGGAACAGGCAGTTGCGCAGCGTCCCGGCCCGCCGTCCGGTACGGCCGAGGCGCTGGAGGAACGAGGCCACCGTCATGGGCGCGTTGAGCTGGATGACCCGGTCCAGGTCGCCCACGTCGATGCCGAGCTCCAGGGTGGACGTGGCCACGATGACGCAGTCGCGCGCCTCGGCGAACGCCTGCTCCGAACGGCGGCGCTCGTCGGCCGACAGCGAGGCGTGCGACAGGAACGTGGTCACCCCCCGCGCGCGAAGGGCGTGTCCGAGTTCTTCCACCAGTTGCTTGGAGTCGCAGAAGACCAGCCGCTTCTCGCCGCGGTGCAGCGAGGCGACGACGGTGGCCGCGTTGGACACCGAGCCGACGTAGTCGAGCTGAACGTCCCCGGCCGGGGACGCGGCGGAGCCTTCCAGTGACGGCCCCAGGGCCCGTGCGGCGGACGCGTCGGCGTCCAGGTCCGGGGCGATGACCTGGGCTGGGCGAACACCGGCCCCTGAGCCCTGCAGCCAGCGCAGCAGTTCGCCGGGGTTCCCGACCGTCGCCGACAGCCCTACACGCTGCAGTGGCCGTCCGGTGACGCGGGTCAGCCGCTCCAGCACGGCGAGCAGATGCCACCCGCGGTCGTCGCCCGCGAAGGCGTGCACCTCGTCGACCACGACGGACCGGAGCCCGGCGAAGAATGCCCGGTGGTCGACGTTGACGCTCACGAGCATGGATTCCAGGGACTCGGGCGTGGTGAGCAGGATGTCCGGCCGTTCCCGCAGGATCCGCCTGCGGGCCGTGCCGCTGACGTCGCCATGCCACAGCGCCACCCGCCTGCCCAGCCACGCCGCGTACGACTCCAGGCGGGGCAGCAGGTTGTTGAGCAGCGCCTTGATCGGGCAGACGTAGATCAGGGACGTGCCCTGCCAGTCGGAAGAGGCCATCCGGGACAGCAGGGGAAAGGTCGCCGCCTCCGTCTTGCCCGCCGCCGTGGGAGCCAGGAGCAGCGCGTCCGCGCCGTCGACCAGCGGGGCGACCGCCGCGCTCTGCAGGGGGCGCAGGGACGGCCAGCCGAGGGTGTTGACGATGTGGTGCTCGACCACGGGATGCAACCCGGTCACGGCAGGTCCAGCTCGACCTCGTCAGCGGAGCCGGACGGCCGTGCCGGCCCTCCTGCGACCGCGTTGCGCTCGTACTCGTTCAGCTCGCCGGTCGCGATCGTGAGCGCGTAGTGTGCGCGCGGGTCGAAATCGGGGAACTGGTCGACTCTGTCCAGCACGTCGCCGACCAGCTTCTTCAGGAACACTCTTGGTGCCACTCCCGCCTTACCGCCCAGCGAGCCGGCGACCGCGTGGGCCAGGTCCGCCAGGTAGGCGTCGTCCACCACGGCCAGCACTCGAGGCGGGTCGGCCGCACCGGACGCGTAAAGATCGCGCACCCGCCCTCCGAGTTCGAGCAGCGCATCGAAGGTGAACCCGGGAAGCCGGATCTGCGCCGCCCGCGGGTTGTCGAACCTCGGGTCGGTGGTGAAGTCGGTGGCCAGCCGCGACGCGAGCGGCGGGAGCCGCTGCAGGCCCTGATGGCCCTCGAAGAACGCCGGCGTCCCGGTGATGAGCACGTACAGCCCAGGGAAACGACCCGAGTCGATCTCGTCGACGAGCTGGCGCAACGCGTTGAGCGCCTTGTCGCGCACATCGGACCGGACTCGCTGCAGCGTCTCCACCTCGTCCAGCACCAGCAGCAGCCCCGGATGGCCGGAGTCCCGCAGCACGGTCAGCAGCCCTTGCAGGAAGCCGAGCGCCCCGAAGTGGTCGAGGTCGCCGCGCACTCCGGCCGCCCGCTTGGCGGCGGACGCCACGTGCGGCTGCCCGCCGAGCCAGGCGAGCACGCCTTCCGCAGTGGCCATGTCCCCGGCCGCGACCGCCGTACGGTAGCCGCGCAAGGCGGCGGCGAACGTCGGAGCCGACCGGCTGACCTCGGCGAGCCGCCTTTCCAGCAGGTCGGTGACCGCCGCCTCCAGTGCCGCGGCGTCGTCCTCGGAGACCCCGCCGGCGAGCGAGTCCTCCTCGAGGGTGAACATCCAGCCGTCCACGATGGCGCGAAGCGCGCTCGGCGGGAACTCGGCGGTGCTGAGGTTCTCGCACAGCCGCCTGTACACCGTCTCCAGCCGGTGCAGCGGGGTCTCGGTCTCGGAGATCTGCACCTCCGCCACCGCGAGCCGGGACCGCTTCGCCTGCTCGGCCAGCCATCGGGCGAAGAAGGTCTTCCCCGAGCCGTACTCTCCCCGCACGGCCTTGAACACCGACCCGCCCCCGGCGGCGGTGGCCAGCTCGGCGGACAGCGCCGCGGAGAACCGGTCCAGGCCTACGGCGAGCAGGTCGAGGCCGGCGACCGGCACCGTCCCACGGCGCAGCGCGTCGACCACCTCCCGGCGGCGGCGCTCGCTGACGTTCGAGATGGTCACGGCGCGCGCACCCCGAACTGCTCGGCGAGCACGTCGGTGGACAGCACCACGGTGACTCCATCAGGGTCGTAGGTCACCGGGTCGTAGCCGTCGATGCTGAGCAGGCGGCGGATCGCCGCGAGCACAGACCGCATGCGCGCCGCCGGCACTCCCGCGACCGTGGACAGAGCGGACTCGTGCAGCCGCCCGCCGTTGCGCATCAGCGCGCCCAGGACGGCGACCACGCGCGTGTCGTCGGGGGCCGCGCGACCGGCACGCGTACGTTGCGCGGCGTACAGCGGGCTCGCCACCAGCGCGTCGAGGAACACGGTCACCGTGTCGGCCGCCGCCTTGCCGGCCGCGCCGCCCGCCGCGGTCGCGGTCCCCGTGCCGCCTTCCTGCTCGCTCGTGTCCGGTGCGGCCTCGCCCGCCGCGGGCGGAGGCATGTCGAAGATGGCGTCCTGGCCGGGCATCTGGCGCGGCCTGTTGCGCGACTGCGTCACCCGTACCGGGGCGGTGGGCACGCCGCCGGACGGCGGTGCGGTGGCAGCGGGCGGTGAGGTGAGCGGCGCGTGCCACCAGACCGGTTCCTGCACCGGAGCCTGCGCCCATCCCGCCACTTCTTCCGTGGGGGCGGAGCTGAAGACGGCGAACGGCACGGCGACCTCGGCCGCCGACGCGCCGCCGTGGTAACCGGCCCGCTTGCCGGTGTAACGGATGTCCTCCCGCCAGGGCAGGATGACCGAGCCGCCGCCCAGGAGGACCCGCCGGCCGCGCACCAGCACCTCGCCTTCCCGGGGAGCGCCTTCGGAGACCCGCCAGCGGGCGGACTGGGCCCCCGTCCCAGAGATCATGGTGCTCCCTCGCTCGACCACGTGTCCATGGTCGGCGGTGAGGACGAGAAGGCGTCCGGCCGCCGCCGCCACGTCCACCAGGGCGGACAGGTGCTGGACCTGTGCCGGCGTCCAGGCGACGCCGCCGGGGTTCATCTTGTCGAGAGCGTCGTCGATGGAGTTCAGCACGACCCCGATCACTCGTACGTCGCTCGCGATCGCGGTCTTGACCTCCGAGGCGAGCTGGGACCCGCCGGGCCCCGGCAGATCGGCCTTGTGGAACAGCCGCGCCCGCGGGTCGCCCGTGGCGGAGGGGAAGCCGGCACGCTCCTCGTCCTGGCCGCCGGTGCGCAACGTGCCGGTCAGCAGGCTCGTGCGGCAGGCCTCGGTGACGGTCGGCAGTACGGGGAGAAGCACGTGCCGGTGTCCCAGCTCGGCGTCCACCAGCTCGGTCCAGCGCCGCTGGGTCAGCCCAGCGGCGATCTCGGCCAGGTTCCCGGCGGTCATGCCGTCGAGGACGACCACCAGTACCCGGCCGAGCGGTCGCACCAGGGCAGGCATGGCCGCCTCGATGGGGATGAGCCGGCCCGGCTGCTCGTCGACCTGCACGGCGTGCGCGAGCCGGGTGGCGAGCGACCGGTTCTCCGGCGCCCGGCGGGCCTCGACGGCTGCCAGCAGCTCCTGGTAGGCGGCTCCCACCAGGTCGTCGGTGTCTCCGGTCCAGACGTCTGCGTACGCCCATTCGATGTAGGCGCCCTCCTGGACCTGCCGGTACAGCGCGTCCGCCAGCGTGGGCGGCACAGGGCCGGCCGGGGTGGACAGCCAGCGGACCAGGCGCAACGCCATGCGGGCCGTGGGAGTGCGCGACTGCCGGTCCGCCAGCTCGTGCGCGACGAGCTGGGTGTGCGCCTCCTCGACGACCGCGAGCGCACTGGGGGACGGCGTGGGCAGCGCGTCTCTCACGGCTCGCGCGAACCGCTGGAGGCGGGTCTCGTACGCGCCGGGCAGCAGCGGCGAGAGCTCGATGAGCGACGCGGCGTTGAACTCCCGGAGGAGTCCTTCCGCGCGCTCCAGCAGGCTGTCCGGCCGTTCGAGCTGCGTGATCAGCGCCTCGGCGGCACGGGCCCAGGTCTGCGCCTGGTCGGCAGGCAGGTCGGCGCCGCCGAGGCGGGCCCGCAGCAGCCCACGGGACTCCGCCGCCTGAGGACCCGCCTCAGGGCGGGAGAGCAGCCCGGCGACCAGGCCGAGCGGCACCGCGTCGCCGCCGTACCCGCTCTGCACGGCCCGCAGCGTCCAGGCGCCCGCGGCGCCGGTCACCTCGCCCAGCCACCGGCCGAACCCCTTGCGGGTGTCGGTGTCCAGCTCGGTGAAGCGGTTCATGGCCACCGGATCGAGCGTCCACCGCAGCAGGCTCAGCGTGTCGGGATGACCGGAGCCGAGGTACGGCTCGCCGTCGGGGCCCTTGCCGAGCAGCACCTCGGCGAGCTGCCCGAGGGCGAAGTCGCGGGTGAGCGCGCCTCCCGGAGCGGCCGGCCAGCCGTTCTCAGGCGGCTGCCAGGCGGCCAGCGCCGACGCCGCCCAGCCTTCCTCCAGCAGCAGCGGGTCGAGCGTCTTGGCGTCGAACGACTGCTTCAGCAGCTCCCACGGCTTGATCGCGATGAGGTGGCCGCCGGCCAGGTGGGTGCGCACGCCGATGCCGAGGTCCCGGTCGCCGACGTCGGTGAGGACGACCAGGTAGTCGCCGTCGCGCGACGCGTGCTCGACCAGCGCCTCTCGCACGGCGAGAGCGGACGGGCAGGCACGCACGTGGACGGTCACGTCGTCATGCCGGAAGGACGGCTCACCGGGCCATTCCGGCCGGGCGTGGATGCCCACCACCCGCCGGTCGCGCTCACCCCGGTGAACCTTGCGCATGATGGTTCGCACCACGGGCAACGTGGCCGCGGCCAGGGGTGCGCGCGTGGTCGTCACGAGTGCGCCCGCCAGGTGATCGTGATCTCCATCTCGGGGTTCTTCTTCGCGAACTCGGACAGCTCCACCATCACGTCCATGATCACCTGCTCGGCCTTGCTCGCCACGACGACGAACTCGCCACCGACGTGGTCGCGGTGCTCATTCCCTCCAGGACCCGGTTTCGGATCCGGACCTGGCGCGGGACCAGGGCCGGGTATGGGACCGGGACCGGGCTTGGGATCCGGGCCGGGGCCGGGAGTCGGGTCAGGCTTTGCTCGACCGGCCAGGAAGGCCGCCGCGCGGCGGCCGGCTTCGCCCAGCGCCGGGGCGAGCGACACCTCGAACTCGTTGCGGCGAGCGATCTCCCGCAATCCCTCGACGATGGACTCGGCCTGGACATCGCCGGTCATGGAGGCGACGGGTTCGAGCAGGTCCCACTGGGCGCGGCGCAGCGCGTCGGCGGTCTGCTGCGCCGACTTGAGCGAGCGCGCGAGCACCTCCTCCTTCACCGGCATGGCGGTGGCGGCGAACACCTCGACCAGCTCGGTGTCACCCGACTCCGCGACCAGCCGCCTGACCAGATCGAGCGCCTCAGTGGCGGTGGTAAGCCGTGCGGAGGCACGGTCGAGACCGAGCAGCGACTGATGCTTCACTAGCTGGTCGTGCAGGAACTGGGCCGGTTCGCGGAGCGCCCTCGCCGCCGCCCGCACCTCGGCGGCGAGCTTGCCCACGTTGGCGGCCGACCTCAGCGGCGTGACGTGAATGCCGAAGATCTTGCCCGCACGGTCCTGCGCCGTCCGGAAGGCGACGTCGTCGGGGAGTTTCGGCAGCCGCAGCTCGTAGTCGGCGGTGATCTGGTCCAGCGGCGGCCGGGGCGTCCGGGAGCCGTGCCGGTACCAGACCCGGTCCTGGATCAGGGCGAACGCGGCGACCACCAACCCTCGGGTGTTCGCGTCCAGTCCGCGTGGGTGCGGCACGTCCATCCAGGCCAGCAGCTTGGCGACCGGGATCGACTCGCTCAGCCCGTCCTGGGCGGCGAGCTGGGTGAAGTGCCTCCGCCACCAGAAGGTGTCGCCGTTGAACAGGAAGGCGTTCTCCAGCGCCTCGCCGACGCCGAGCGGGTTGGCGACCTTGCGGAGGATCTCGCGGTCCTTGGCGACCACCGCGACCCGCCCGGACTGCTCGGCGGCGGCCAGGTCGAGGTACTCCAGCACCTTGGCCGTGTCGGCTCTGCGGACCTCTGAGGCGAACCTCGGATGCTCGGGATACTGCGCCGACAGCATCTGGTCGATCAGGTGGTCCATGCAGTCGGCGAGCCGCTGGCCCACCGGGGCCCCGAGGTTGAGGCCATGGTCGAGCGTGCCGAAGAAGGACGAATGCCCTCGCGAGGCGTCGATGTCGGCCTCCAGGCGCGGCGCCGCCCCGTACGCCTGCTGGATCACGCCGAGGAGTTTGTTCTCCAGCGTGCTCTTACGGTTCTCCAGCAGCGCCTTGGCCGTCGCACGGTCCTGCACCGACAGGTGGTTGGCGTTGGACTCGAACCTGTCGGAGGAGGCGAGGACGTAGCGGAGCCGCACCAGCTCGCCGAGATCCGTCTCCCGGGCGGCGGTGAAGAAAGCGGGCACCCAGCACACCGTGCGGCTCTGCACCCCCGAGCGTTCCAGGTCCTCGACCCGCGCCAGGTCGTCGCTGGGGCCGTGGCCGGAGGTGTCGAACGGGAAGTCGATGACGAGCTTCCATCGGTCGCCTTCGGCCATCAGGGAGGCGTCCGGCAGCTCGTGGGGGTCGCGCACGTTGCCGAACAGCACGTCCACCGTGCGCCTGCTGCCCCGCCAGGTCACCGTGTGCGGCAACCCGCCGCCGATGGTGTCCAGGTCCTTCGGCGGCAGCCCGAGCGACCGGAACACCAGCTCGCGCAGCAGCCGCCGCCGCTCGCCGGTGTTGTCCTGAGAGATGACCCGGTCCAGCACGCTCTCGTAGTCCACCCCGGCGAGCTGAATCGTGATCATGGGGTTGGCGTGGTCACCACTGAGGTGGATCTCGCTGACCCCCGACCCTGCGAGCTCGCGGAACAGGCCGAGGACCCGCTCGGCCTCGCGGCCCCTGATCGGCGTGGCGATCGTGCCGTGGTTGAGCGCGGCCAGCTTGCCCGCCGTCAGGTTGGCGAGCGCTGGCACCTTGGGAGCGAGCGCCGCCAGCAGCGCCGTCTTGACCAGCCGGTCGTCGGTGACGAACGGGTGGGTACGCGGTAACCCCTGCTGCGCGCCCTCGGCGAGCTTGTGCCGGTCCAGCAGCCGGGGGAGAAGCTTCTCTCCGTACAGCGTCCGCGCGTTGGCGAAGTGCTGCTTCATGTCGTCGGTGAGCGGCACCACCCCCGCGTCCATGAGCACGTCGAAGACGTCGCCGACCGGGATGATGTCGTCGACGGTCAGCTCTTCCCGGCCGCGCCGCAGCAGCTCGGCCATCGTGCGCAGCGCCGTCCGCTCGCGCTGGAGCAGGCCGGACAGGGCGACCATCGTGGCGACCAGCGCGGGGGAGAAGGGGTAGGTCTGGCGGAAGCTCGCGGCGTCCGCCGACTCGTCCAGACCCTCCAGCAGAACGTTCCAGATCTTCGGCTCGCGGGTCACCTTCGTGAACGCCGCCGACAGCTCGCCGTCCTGGCCGGGCTTGGCACGCAGCAGCCGGCGGCCGACGATGACCGGCAGGTTGCGATCCTCCAGGGTGACCTTGTTGAACCGGTCCTCCCACCAGCGGAAGGTCTCGCCGATGGCGTACTTCTCCGCGCCGGGCACGTTGTCCCCGAGGAAGTCGCGCAGGTCCCGCTGCCGGGCCACGAACGACACCAGCGGCACCACACGCTGCGCGTCGGAGGACTCCACCAGCTTGGCGACCCGCGCGCCCTGGTCGCCGACGAACGCCGGGTCGGAGCTGCGCGAGGCCAGCCAGAGCACCAGCTCGTCCAGGAACAGCACCACGCAGTCGTAGCCGAGCTGCTTGGCGTGCGTGCTCACCACGGCGAGGCCCTGGTCGAGGCTCAGGTACCCGGCGTTTCCGGTGTACCCGCTGAAGTGGGCGCGGATCAGGTCGGAGACCAGCCGCATCCGCTCGGGGTCACCGGCCGGGGCGTTGCGCGCCGCCGCGTACGACTCGGCGCTCCAGCCCGGCGCGAGCGTGCCCCAACCACCCGACTGGGGGGCGCTCTGGCTCGCCGAGGGGCGAAGGCTCGCGAAGAACGCCTCGTCTCCGAACCTGGCGCGCAGGTTGTCGGCGTCGTTGAGCAGCCCGTCGGTCAGGTGGACCTCGGGAGTGGGCGCGTCCGGGCGCAGACGGCGCATCTGCTCGACGTACCCGCCGAGCACCGCCTGCTCGATCGACTGCGCGCCGATCAGGTGGTAGGTCAGGCAGAGCATCTTGCGGTCGGCCAGCCACGGGTCGTGCTTCTCCAGCACCCACTCCAGGCCGTCGAGCGCGCGGGCGTCCGGGTCGTGCCGCAGGATGGCGTGCAGCACGGCCATGAAGTGGCTCTTGCCCGAGCCGAACGAGCCGTGCAGGAACGCGGCGTCGCTGCGGCCCTTCCCCAGCGCGCCCTTGACGTAGGAGAGGGCCTCGTCGAAGCAGGCGGCGAGCTGCGGGGTGACCACGTAGCTGGCCAAGGTCGCCTTGACCTGGGAGACGCCGTCGCTGAGCTTGAGCACGAAGTCGTTCGCGCTCAGCTCCTCGGGGATCTCGATGACGTCCTTGAGCATCTTCCTGGTCATGGTCAGGCCCCCTTCTTGCGCCCGCGCCCCGTGGCCGGGGGACGCCATGCCGAGAGCTGCTCGCGGGTCACGCCGTAGCGGTGCAGCTCGGTGTCGAGGAAGTCGGTGAAGTACGCGGCCGGGCTGCTGCCGTACATCGCGTCGTACTCGCCGTGCCACTGGTGCAGCCACGGCTCCAGCTCGGCGATGCCGGCCAGCAGCGGGGTCGCCCGGTCGGCGTCGTAGCCCCGGTCGACCAGCACGTTCGCGAGCGCGGTCGCCTGTGCCAGGTGGTCCCAGCCCGCCCAGCCGTACACGGGAGTGGGGTCACCGTCCCGCTCGGCGTTGGGGTAGCCGACGAACCGCTCCTTGGGCACGTCCAGCTTGCCCCGGTGCTTCCAGTAGCTCGCGGTCTTGAAGTCGGCGCTCGTGTACTTGGGCGGCACGTTGATCGTGACCTTCTCCCCGGCGTCCTCGCGCCGCTGGAGGTCCCAGACCTCTTCCCAGTCCTTGCGCTTGAGCAGGCCGGAGTCCCTGTACCGGTAGGCGGCCAGGTAGGGGACGTGCTCGTCCTTCAGCAGCTTGGCCAGCTCGGCGGTCAGGTCGTAGTCCGGCCGGTTCAGATAGAGGTCCATGACCTGCCGGAAGTCGGCATCGGTACGCACCAGGTCCGCGAGCTGCGCGACGGAGAGCGTTCGCGGGGCACCGCCGTCGATCCAGAGATACTCACCCTCCAGCTGATCCAGCAACCAGGTGCGCAGCGCCTCAGCCTGCATCTTCTCCCACGGCTCAGCCGCCCAGCGGCGCTTGCACTCGGGCCGCTCGATGAGATGAAGAAGCGGATGACTCTCAATCACCTCGATCCGCCGATTCACCAGATCCTTGTACGCCTGAGGCCAGTGCTCAGGCAGCTCAGTAATCGGCGTAGACCCATGCCGCTTATACCACTGCGTCTCGACCTCTCCGGCTGCCGTCTTGCGAGCTAGCACGATCTCGAATGCGCGCTCGCCAAGATTGATCCCCGGAAGGTCGTCACCTGTATAGGTTAGTCCCTGATCGAGAATTCCATAGAGTTGATAGACCTCCCAGTCGAGCTCTTCCTGCAGAGAGATCATCGCTATTCGAGTTGCGAGGTGGCAGCTGTTTGCCACTGCAAGAGCTTCCCGACTTGGAATCTCCGCGCTACAAATGGTTCTCGGTGCGACGGAGGCCAATTCGTGGGCCAAAGCGTCTAGATGTCGAGATCGGTGCAGGGGGCGACCAAGCGGTATGGGGTAATCCTTGAGTTTGGTTGCGTTGTAGACGAAGAAAGGTTCCCACATATCGTGCATGAAACCGCCGGTGCCAGATTGACTGCCCTTACTGTGACACATTTGCTTCAGCCAGAAGCATGCGGTAGATGAATTAAGTAGTCCAAGTAGCCCTAGATGATCATCCACCGTGGCTTGTTCGGACAGCTTGAGTATCGGTGCGGTGCGATTGAATACCCTTCCGCCTTTATCGAGAACGAAATGATTATGCGTAGCTACCTCAGCGAACGCTATCGTGAGCGGTGTTGTAAAGCGTCTGGTGAAAAACATCGAATATTCGAACCAGGTGAGTCCTCGTTCGATCTGACTATGGCCGAAGGCAACGCGTTGACGCAGAAGTACGCGACACGGCCACAGCAAACGTTGGACGTTCTCTTGTGGGAGGGCCGTCATCGACTGTGGATCGTAAGGCCATACTGATGCTACTGCGTCGGTGATCTGCCAGTCCCGAGTCGTGTCCCCATCGACCAATTCTCGTTGGAGAGAGTCAGGTACACGACTTCGACGTAACGCCCCTGACCCCAACATGTATGCACTGTCCTCGCGTGTCACGGCGCCTGTGCCGACATCTGCAATAGTTTGCAGTGACCGCTTCTGGTTCGTATTGATTATTTCAAGCAAGGAATCGGCTCCCCCGCCGGAGAGGGACCAGGGGTGAGTAGCAAGGCGTACGCGCGCCAGGTCGGTGATGGAAACGAAGTCAGTCTCAGTTCCCGGTGCATTGATGTTCTCGACGATGGAACGCCAAACTAGACCTTTTGCTGGGTCGGCTGGCTGCGTAGGCTCACCGCGGACGCCGAGGGCAGCCCGTACCGTACTGATTAGCATTCGGTCGCGGTTCTTGCCGATCAGAATGACCGTGGGAGTGCCATGGCCGGGAATGTAAGCGCCGGATGTGTCGATAACATATGTGAGGTCGACTTGGGTTTGAAGGAATCCCTCGACTAGCTTCTTGCCGAACTCTCGCTTCATAAAGGAGTTGGCGGTGATCTGCCCCACGTGGCCTGGTGAATCCTGGTCTTGGCGCGCGAGTCGAAAGAACAGCTCGGCAAATGGCACGCTCAGTGCGTATGCTCCGGCGCAGCATTCATATCGATCTCTGTATGCTTCATTGAGAGATTTGTCCTTGACGGCAATATATGGTGGGTTGCCAACGACAACGTGATACTGGTTGAAATGCAGGATTCCAGGATATTGATGGAGGTCTTCCCAGGCGTATTGGTGGTCGTTTAGTGGGCTGGCGTCCTCGAGGGTTAGTTGGCGGCCGCTGCCTCCGCCGTAGATCAAGGAGTCTCCTGTCCCGATGTGAAGGTGCAGGATGGGAGCCTCGGGGGTGTCGAGGCGGGTGACCTCGCAGGACCGTAGGGCGGTTAATGTCAAGCGGAACTTGGTGATGGCAGTTGCGGCTGGGTTGATATCGACGCCGTAGATGCTGTCGAGGACCTTCTGTACGCGCACACGGGGGTCCAGGCCCGGGGAGTGTTCGGTCCAGGCGTCGAGGAGTCGGTTGTACGCGCCTAGGAGGAAGTGGCCGGAGCCGCAGGTGGGGTCGATGAGTTTGAAGCCCTCTAGGCCGAAGTCGTCCAAGGCCGGGGTGAGGGTCAGGTCGAGGATGAACTCCTCTACGAACTCTGGGGTCTGGAGGAGCGCGTAGCGCTTGCGGATGTCCTCGGACAGGTCCTGGTAGAGGTCGCCGAGGAAGCGGGTGTCCAGGCCGGGAGAGTAAAAGTGGTGCGCCAGCCCTACGCCGGCGGCGTCGCGGCGGCGGAAGTTGGCGATGAGGGCGTCGGCCGCGTCGGCGGAGATGTCCCACCACCAGACGAAGTCGGTGTCGGGGAAGAGCCCGTGGCCGGCCCGGGTGGAGCGAAGCCAGGTGAAGGCTTCGCGCAGCCACTCGCGGGACGATAGCCGGGGGTTGGCCGCGATCCACGCTTCCTCGGCGTCGGCGGCGGCCGTGGTCGCTTCGCCCGACTCGGCGTCGCGGGAGGCGATCCAGCGATGCGAGGTCAGGTCGTTGTCCTCGCAGAAGCGGACGAACACGCAGGCGAGCACCCACGAGCTGGCGGCCTGCGTCGCCTGGGCGCTCAGCCAAGAGTTCCACGTCTCGGCGGTCCGGCCGATCGAGGTCGCCTTGGCGTGCATCTGCTGGAGTCGTGTGCCGGTGTCTTCGCGCTCTTCAGCCTGCCTGCGCAGGTCGGCTTCCAGGAAGCGAGCTTGTCTCTGCAGATCCTTCAGCATCTCCGCGGAGACCACAGACATCGCGCATACCCCTCGCCAGAGTGGTGCACCCGTCTATATGGGAAGAAAGGTGCACAAGCGACATAAAAGCGACCCGTCTATGGGTCGCCGACCAGCGAGTATGTCTAATTTGTATTACGGCTGAAAGCGAAATTGACGACCATGTTGGCCCGTCTAAAGCCCTCCTCCTGGCTTTCGTACTGATATTCGGGAAATGCATGTTCGTTGGGGCTGTGAGGACCCTGCTTCTCCTACTTCTCGGATCTGTGGTTGAGTCACAGGTTGATATCGGGCATCCTCTATACCGCTCTTTGTGGATGCATTTAGCCTATGCGGCCAGCTGAACGAGTGCTAATAATGTTCTGATGTGTCACGTAGACGCCGATACGTTGATGGCGGCGCGGTAGTCGCCGAGGGCGGGAAGTGTCCCGCGTTTGTGGACCGGGATGGTGTCGAGCACCATGTGGGCAGTGTGCAAGATCATGTGTGATCGGTAGTCGGGGTCGAGCTCTGAGATGACTTGTGTGGCGAGTTGGAGCGCTTCGTTGTGGCCGCCCAGCTTGCCGATGCTGATGGCTTCATGCAGACGGACGTTGGTCCCGTTCTGGTACGCGGGCGATTCGGAGAGGAGACGGTCACGGGCTTCGCGTCCATCTTCCGTTGCACCGCTGTGGGACAGCACCCAAGACGTCGCGAACCAGACTGACGATGGCACCCAGCCGTAGTTCTCGCCCAGAACGTCGCGTCCAGCCAGATCATGGAGGTGGTCCAGTCGCTCCCGTGCCTCCTGCTGCCTTCCAAGTACGGCCAGCGCCTGCGCTTCCGCACCCACGGCCTTGAGAAGTCCGGCGGTGACCCGACCTTGAGCGAGGGATTGCGCTGCACGGGCCAGGATGAGCACGCTCTCCGGTGCGCGCGGGGCGTAGAGAGCAAACACCGCCTCGGTCGCGCGGACCCACACCCTCATATCCGTGTCGCCGGAGGCGTCGGCGGCGTGGCGGGAAGTGGTCCACCACCGGCGGGCTGCGCCGTGCTCGCCAAGTCGGGTGAGGAGGTTGGCATGCAAGGCCGACAGCCAGGCCGCCGCTCGTTGCAGGTCGGCGGCACGGCCTGTGGTTTCGCGCTCAAGAACATGGTAAAGAGCCGCCAAGTCAAGAACGAGATCGTCCCGGACTGTGGCGGGAGGCCGAGTGACCACGGCGTGTAGGTAGTCCGCGCAGGTCAGGTGCCAGTCATCGACGGTGAAGCTGTCGGCCGTGTTCATAACCCGTTCGAAGCTCTGACGGATCGGCTCACCCGCACCGAACAGCGGGCTTTGGGCGAACAGGCCGAGGCCGGCCAACTGGAAGAGCTGTCGACGTTCCATGTCGTCTCCCTGGGGGAGGGCGCTGCTGCCGTTTTCACGGTAACTGGCGATAGTCCGGTTTGTCGCGGTGGCCAGTTCATCAAGCGTGCAATGTCCCAGCCGTTGCACCACAGGCCACAGCGTTTTCAACTGCCCGTCCGCGTTCAGGGCGTCGTCGATGGCCTGCACGCGCAGGCCGGACTCGGGGAGGCTCTCGCCTCGCTCGATGGAGCCGAGCATCGAGGCTGAATAGCCCGTGCGCGCCGCCAACTGGGCGACCGTCAACGGCTCGCCGACGCGCAGTTCGTACGAATCGCGCAGATCGCGGATGAGCGCTCCGAAATAGTGCGTCATCGATTTGTACCGATTGGTGCTCTTGCGCGGTGCGGGCATGTCTTGCCTCACCCTCGGGGGTCGCCGGAATCGCCGGTTGATCGCCGAAGTCGATCAGCTCTTGCTCCGGATGTGGACTGGATACGAGCCTCGAAATAACTCTAAATGATTGCTCGACTACAGATAGTCAGTTCTGAAAGTCGGCCCCGATCCGATCAGGAGTGCGATCGATGCCCCACCGCGAACCCCCCGAGCGCGGATGGCTCCGGCGGCAGGAGACCTCCCGATGACGGCCGTGAACGTGCACGGCACCGGTCGCCTGAGCCGCACAAGCCGCCCGTCCGCCGGACGGCACCGCCAGGGCCGGCCGAGCACCGTCCCCGACCGCCGGGAGTGGGACAGCGTCCAGAAGGCCGACACCGCCCGACTCGACCTGGTCGAACCCGGCTGGCTGGTGCGGTACGGCACGTACTACCGCCGCTTCTACGCCATCGCCCGCACGAGCGCCGTCGCCGATCCGGTGGTCGAAGCGCCGAACCTCGAGGAACTGCGCACCCTCATGCGCCAGGCCGAGGTGGCCCCCGCCCAGGGCCACCGTGGGTCCGGTGCAGGGTGGCGCCCCGCCAAGGCCCGAACCGCGCCCACGCATCCCGGTGGGACGTGGCGGTCGTGACCGGCGGGCTGGTGTTCGGGATGCCCGAAGACCAGGCGGAGTGCCACCGCCGCGCGCTCGGAGACCTCCGCAAGGAGCTGGAGTCCTGCGACCTGCGCTGCCGTCCGATCGAGCGACTGCATCTCCCCGATGGGCGGCTGGTACTACAAGCCGATTCTGCTGCCGCCGGAGATGGACGTGTACGGCGGCGGGCGGCTGATCGCGACCGTCGCCGTGGTCGACGTGCCGGGTGGCGGCGGCACCTGGTTCCTGCTCAAGGAACCCGGCGGCCTGCCGGTCCAGGCCCGGGGTGCCGGTGACCTCCCCGCGGCCGCTTCGGCGGTCCGGATCCTCGCCGTCTGCGGCACGGACACCAGCCATCATGGGGAGACCGCCTTGGGCGCGCCGCGCCCCGTACGCATGGAGGCGCCGCAGCAGGCGTCACCGGAGAAGGGAGGGGGAGCCTAGGTGTCGGCGCTCCGTCTCGCTTACGAGACCGCGGCGTCGCACGCCCGGGTGATCCAGGTGGTGGACAGGCGGACCCCGCCGAGGGCGCCTGGGGCGGGGCGGCCGTCGATGGAGGGCGGGCCGTCCTGTTCGGCCGGGAGGAGCAGCCAACGGGCGGCGGGGCGGGCCGTGGCCTGGTCGGCGAGGCGTTCGAGGACGGCCAGTCGGTCGTAGCGCGCCAGCGGTGCGGCCTCGACCACCAGCAGCGGCCGGGCGTCGGTCTCCAGCAGCCGCTCCAGAGGTGCCGCGGCCATCGCCACCAGCGTCCGCAGGTTCGACGCGTCTTGGGGAGCGGCGTCCGGCCGGTCGCTGCGCAGGACCAATGACCAGTCCACGTGATGCGCTGAAGCCTCGCGCCGCATCGCGGCCAGCAGTTCGGCTGTTGCGTCGACCGGCGTGACGCTGAAGCGCTCGGCCAAGGCACCGACGGCCTTCGCGTAGTAGCGCCAGTCCACCGACAGGGTCACGAAGGCGTGCTCGGCGAGTGAGGAGGTCATGCGCTGCTCGAAGCCGGCCAGTTCGCGGTCACGGCCGGCGCCTCCGACTCGGGTGACCGTCGTCTGGCCGTGACCGGTGGCGAGCCCACTGGAGGCGCGATCACGCGGCAGGTAGCGGCCGTCGCTGAAGACCAGCGGCACCTCGGCCACGTGCAGGAGGGCGTCGAGCTTGGGTCGGTCGGGAAGCTCGCCCACCATGGGGTATCTGGCTCGTACGCGGGCCTTGAGCTGCTCGGCGTCGAGCCCGTGACGGACGACACCGAGCGAGGAGGCCAGCTGGCGGAGCGCCCGCACCGGGTCGAGCCCCGCCGGGTACACCTCGCCGCGGCCGTTCGCCGCCGCCTTCTCCGACGCGGCGGCGCCGAGCGCGGCCAGCCGTACCGGGGACAGCGGCGCCATGCCCGGCGCCAGCCGTACCTCGCGGAGGCGCATCTCGCAGTGCGCCGCGGATGGAAGCGCCTCCTCGGCGGCGAGCTTGTCGGCCGCCCGTCCGAGCCGTACCGCGTAGTCGAGCAGGTCGGTGCCGGGAACGGCCTCCGGATTGTCGGGGATCTCCAGGGCGAGGACGACCGTGCCGTAGCAGCGCCTGGTCAGCAGGCGGGCCTCGGCCCCCCGGTCGCCCTCGACGTCCACGGCGGCCCGGACCAGGCCCAGAGCCCGGCATAGCCGCTCGGGGCCGTCCGCCAATGACCCTCGCGCGGTCAGCAGCGACTCGGCCACGTCGGACGCGGCGACGACCCCGCCCGCCTGGGCCACCAGGTCGACGATCTCGGCCCGGACCTCGGTGAGCGCCCGGTTGCGCGGCCAGCTCTTGCGAACCGTGGGCACGATCTGCCCGACGCGGCCCGAGGTGACGCCGTGCACCTGCGCGATCTCCGCCTGAGTGGGCCACACCATCGGCGCGTGGTCGCCTGTGAAGCCGAGATACGTGCGCATCACCGCCTCCGCGGAGGAGTCGGCCCTTTTCGGTTTCGGCAGCAGAGCGGCGAGGACACCGTCGACGCTGTGCATGGGGACGTCGACCGACTCGGCCGGCGCCGGCGTGGTGGTCTCGCCGGGGCGCAGCCGCGCACGCCACTGCTTGGCCCGACGGCGGACTTCTCGGCGGGTCGGCTCCGATACCCCCGAGAGGCGGGCGATGTCGAAGGGGGAACGGGCGAGCAGATCGGCCACGGTCCGGACGTCCACGCGGTGCAGTGCATCAATGGCCCGCGGCGTGAGCCCCGCGTCGGCGATCGGCGTCTCGAGAGTGGCGGCGGCGGCCCGCTCGTCCAGCTCCTCGCCGGCCACCGGCTCGGCGCCCCCTGTCACGGCGGTGTCGCCGGCGGCGGGCGGCACGGCCGCGAACACCGCCCGCCACTCCATGTGCATGCTCTCGACCGTGTCGTGGCGGTTCTTGGGATCACGGGCCAGCGCCTTGGTGAAGAAGCGGGTCAGGCCCTCGCTCACGGTCGGCTCGAACAGTGCCGGATCGATCGTCACATCCGTGCTGATCACCGCCGGATGGCTGCGGTTGCCCTCGCCGTACTCGGGGGTCTGGCCGGTCGCCATCTCGTACAGCGTCACCGCCGCCGCATACCTCTCGGCCGCGGCGTCGAACCTCGGGCGGTGGATGGTGTCGAAGAACGGGTCGAGATACGGAGCCGTGCCGACCCCCGTCTGCTCCAGCGGCGCCCGCGAGAGTGAGAAGTCGAACAAGGTGAGGTGAACCTGTCGGCTCTTGCCGAGCTCGCGGAACGCCAGGTTGTCCGGCTTGATGTCGCGGTGGTTCACGCCGGCGAGGTCGAGGGACACCAGGATCTCCAGCAGATCCTTGCCCCAGCGTTCCAGCAGGTCGAGGGAGAGTCGCCCCTCCCGCTTGATCATCGCGGCCAGGCTCTCGCGGCCGGCGTCCTCCAGCAGCAGAGCCGTACGGCCGCCGACGGCGAGCGGTCCCTCGAGGAGTTGAGCGATTCTGCTATCGCGGGCCTGCGGCAGCACCTCGGCCTCGTCCAGCAGCCTGCGGCGCGCGGAGTCCTCGTCCAGCGCCACCTTCAGCACGGCCTCGGTACGCTTCGGCGAGACCTCGCCCGGGCTCTCGTTGCGGCCTGCCTCCCGGCTCTCGCCATGGCCGGACTCCCGGAGCTCGCCTCTGCCCGCCTCGCGGCTCCCGTCGTGTCCACGTCGGCGGTGCTCATCGCGGACGAGCAGCGCCAGCGCGGTCGACCCCTGGTCGAGACGCTGCAGCACCTCGAAGCGCGTGGGATCGTCGGCGGTGCCGATGCGCTGGCCAGGTTTGGCATCGAACGGGTCGACCCGCTCGGCCGCCTCCTCGGGTTGCGACAGTTCGGCGACGAGCTTGGTGAACTCCCTGACGAAGTCGCCCACCGACTGCAGCCGCAGATCGGTGTCCCCGGCCGTCGCCTCCCTGACCAGGTTCACCATCGCCTGCGGGGCGCCGTCCATGGCCGCGCTGATGTCCAGACCGCCCGCGCGGGCGAGGACCTGCTGCAGCGCTTCCCCGCTGTCCGCCGGAGCCTGCCCTGTGAAGATCATGTAAGCCAGCGCGCCGAGACCGAACACATCGGCCAGCACCGGATCCGCGTCGTGACTGTGCAGGGTTTCCGGCGCCAGGAAACCCCGCACCCCGCCGTCGGTGAGCTCCTCGAGCGTCCTGGTGCCGGGGACGTACGACCCCTGGGTCGCCGGCGGCATTCGCAGGGCGGTGTGCCAGTCGCGTACGCGTACCCCATAGCGCCCCTGCGCCATCGGCCGGACGAACACCGACCGGGGACTGAGCCGGCGATGCACCAGCTTGCGCCGGTGGGCGTAGCCCAGCGTGTCGGCCAGCGCGCGCACCAGGTCGAGCTGGATGTCGATGGTGAGCCCGTCCCCCTTGTCGGCCAGGAAGTGGTCGAGCCGGATCTCGGACGGGTCGTGGGCGAACACCACGGCAGGGCCGCGCTCGTGCTCGTAGAACTCGATGGCCTGCGCGATGCCCGGGTGGCTGACGTTCTCCAGGATGCCGAACTCCCGGCGGGCGGCCCGCAGGCTCGCCATCTTCTCCTCGTCGGACGCCTGGGCGCTGCGGATGTAGAAGCGCACCCGCCGCACCCGGTCGAGAGCGGTGTGCCTGCCCAGGTAATCCTGCCAGCCAGGCCCCTCGGCGAGCGGGTTGTCCTCCAGCAGCAGGTTGCCCACCGTGCGATGCCTGACGCTGCGGCGCACGCCCGCGCGTTCGATCACCTTGGCGAGCTGCACCGACCGCTCGCGGTCGACGAGGTCCCGGCCGTCCCGGGGCGGGCGGGCGATCAGGTCGGTGAGCAGCTCGTCCAGCCCCGCCGGTCCCTGCCCGTCGATCCGGTAGACGCCTGCCCGGCCCCGGTCCGTGAGCTGTACTTGAGCGGCCGGCTGATGGAGCACGACCGCCGCGTGCACGAACGGAATACGCGTCCGCCCTGAGACGTCGATGAGGAGCTGCTTGAAGTGCTTGGCCTTGACGTCGGTGAGAATGCGGGGATTGTCCTCTGGACGTCTGTTGTGGAACCAGGTCTGGTGGTCACCGGTGATGGTCCCGGACCAGTGCTTCAGCTCCACCAAGTAGATGCCCGCGCGGCCGACGACCAGCAGGTCGACCTCGTACTGCCGCCCGCTGCGCGTGGTGAAGGTGAAGTTCGACCAGGCTCGGTAAGGGTCGGTGTCCGGAAGCAGCTCACGGATCGCCGCCAGCCCACCCCTCTCATGTGCGTACTCCGAAGGCGTGACCTCCACCCACCGCTTGCTCCCCGCCTCCACGCCCATCTCACCTCTCTTCGGAAGGCGTTGAGTCTAATCGGTGGAATGTCGGGAGGATAGGTGCGCCGGCTGTCCTTCTCGCGCACCGTCTCTTTGGCGCCGAGCTATGTCCAGAAAGTGGTGAAAAGTGAAATTGTACAGTGGCCTTGCGAGTGGAGAAGGCCTGGTGTCGTCGCGCGCTTCGGCATCAATTCGGATACGGCATCCATGGCCACTTCCATTCTGGGATAGCGTCTGCCTCTGGCCCCGGATCTAGGAGGCAATGTGCCTTTCGACAGCCCTGACGTCAACTTGGGTCACCTGCTCGGCGATATCGAGAGCGGCAAGTTGCAATTGCCGGATTTCCAGCGTGAATGGAAGTGGGACGACCCGCGAATCGCGGGACTGCTCGCGACCATCAGTCTTGGATATCCGGTCGGGGTGGTGATGACGCTGGAGACCGGAGGAGCGGATGTCAACTTCGCTCCCAAGCCCCTCGCCGGCGTACCCCGAGGAGAACTCTCCGCGCCCGAGCAGTTACTCCTGGACGGTCAGCAGCGGTTGACCTCGCTCTACCAGTCGCTGAAGGGCCGGCGTCCGGTGGACACGGTGGATCCGCGAGGGAAGAAGCTGGAGCGCTGGTACCTCATCGACATCGAGCGCGCATTGGGCGACGAGGGCGACCGGGAGGAGGCGATCATCTCGGTCCCCGCCGATCTGAAGCTCCGTGACGACTTCGGCCGGGTGGTCAGAGCCGACTACTCCAGTGTCGCGAAACAGTGCGAGGCGGGGGTGTTCCCCCTGTGGCGTGCCTTCGACCATGCCGCCCTCTTCGAGTGGCATGGTGAGTACGCCACGGACTCGGCAAGGGTGCAGCGATGGAACGCGTTCTTCGGGCAGGTCCTGAAGAACATCACCGACTACACCGTCCCTGTCATCGTGCTGAAGAAGTCCACCCCCAAGGAGGCCGTATGCATGGTCTTCGAGAAGGTCAATTCCGGCGGGGTGGCTCTCAACGTTTTCGAGTTGCTGACGGCGACCTTCGCCGGCGACAAGGTGCACAAGGACTTCCGGCTCAATGACGACTGGAAGGAGCGGCGGTCGCGTCTTACGGCGAAGCCGGTGCTGCGGATGCTGGAGAACACCGACTTCCTGCAGGCGGTCACGCTGTTGGCCTCGAGAGAGCGGCGCGCGAGGCATCTGGCCGCCGGTCGTGATCCAGGGCAGGCACCCGGCATCACCTGCAAGCGGCGCGACATCCTGCGGCTGACGTTGACGGAATACCTCGAACACGCCGCGCAAGTGGAGTCGGCGCTGGCATGGGCGGCGGGCTTCCTCGCCCAGCAACATATCTTCCGCGCCCAGGACCTGCCCTATCGAACGCAGCTCGTTCCCTTGGCGGCGATCAGAGTCGTACTGGGACAGCAGGCGGAGACTCACGCCGCGGACAAGAAGCTGCGACGCTGGTACTGGTCTGGGGTGCTCGGCGAGTTGTACGGGGGTGCGGTGGAGACGCGCTTCCCCCGCGACCTCGAACAGGTCGTCGCGTGGATTCGCGACGACGGGCCCGAGCCCGGCAGCGTGACCGAGGCCAACTTTCACGCTTCCCGGTTGCTGACGTTGAGGACCCGTAACAGCGCCGCCTACAAGGGTGTCTACGCGTTGCTGATGCGGGAGGGCTGCATGGACTGGATACGCCGGCAGCCGATGAACATGGCGACGTTCCTTGACCTGGCGGTCGACATTCACCACATCTTTCCCAAGGCCTGGTGCGACAAGAACGGCGTCGACGCGGAACGCAGGGAGAGCATTGTCAACAAGACCGCCCTTTCCGCCGGAACCAACCGGAAGATCGGCGGCCGTTCTCCGGCGGAGTACGTCAAGACGGTGGAGGCCGCTTCCGGCATAAGCGACACCGAACTGGACGCCGTGGTCAGTAGCCACCTCATCGACCCGGCGGCGCTCCGATCCGCGGACTTCGACCGCTTCTTCGCCGACCGTAGCCGGGGTCTTTTGCGCCTGATCCACGGGGCCATGGGAAAGCCGGCACTAGAGGACGGGGCGGAGTCTCCCGCCGAGTTCATGCAAGAAGACGACGACGTCTTCGACGCCGACCCGTCATTGCCGACGGGTGACATCGCCTGAGCGGAGCAGTAGTGGAATGAGCAGGCGGGCCGGCCCACGACGGTAGAGGGAATTCCTCGTTTTCGCCAGAAGCAGCGGCGGACCGCTGGAAGCATGGACAGTCGCATGATGCGCCCAGCCCGTAATGGAAGCTGACATGAGGTGAGACGGGCGTGACGCCCACCTTCCCGGCCGGAGAAGGTCGCCAGACCGGGGTGTCGCCGGGTGGTGTCTGGACCGCCGTGTGGCAGGCGTTCTGTTTCGTGAGCCGGACCAGGAGCGCGACGGACTCAGACTGAAGCGACGTTCCACGGCCTACGGGGTGTGCGGCAGGAACCGGGCGGCACAGGCGTGGCCGTGATGGACGTACACCACCCGGGATAGCCTGACGGTCGTTGTTCGTGGGGTCGCGGAGGACATGTGATGGTCGATCCGGCTTTGGATCATTTGGTTTATGCGAGTCCGGATCTGGCGGCGGCGGTGGCGCGGGTCGCGGAGTTGGCGGGGGTGCGGCCGGTTGAGGGTGGGCGGCATCCGGGGTTCGGTACGCGGAACTTTCTGCTCGGGCTCGGCGGACGGGCTTATCTGGAGATCATCGGGCCTGATCCGGACCAGCCGGAGCCCGATCTCCCCCGTCCGTTCGGGATCGACGAGCTGGCCGCACCGGCGCTGGTCGGCTGGGCCCTCGCGGTCGAGTCCGGTGAGCTCGACAAGCGGGTGGCGGAGGCGAGGCGGGCGGGATACGACCCTGGAGAGCCTGCGGCCATGTCGCGGCGCAAGCCGGACGGCACCCTGCTCGCCTGGCGGCTCACCCCGTCGCCAGGCGTGCCGCTGCCCTTCCTCATCGATTGGGGGAGCACCGTTCATCCGTCCGCCGGGCTGCCGGGCGTGCCGCTGAGGTCGCTGGAGATCACCCATCCCGCGCCCGAGACGATCCAGCGGGCGCTGGCCGCACTGGGTGCGACCGTCACCACTCGGGTCGGCGAACGTCCGGCACTGCTGGCGGAGATCGGTGCGGCGGACCGAACCCTCACGCTGAACTGACCGGGCAGGTCGGACGAGTGCGGTTCGACGGGCGCACCGGACCGACCGCCGGTGGCGGGTGCTGGAAATTCCAGTTCCGCCGGAGTCGGCGGCGGACCGCTGAGAGCATGTGCAGGCGCATGATGCCGTCAGCTCCTAATAGATCCTGACATGAGGTGGGTGGACCGCCGGGTGGCAGGCGTTCCGCACGGCGGGACGGTGGTATGCGCCCTACGTGCGACCGCCCGCGCTGCGGCGTGTGAATCGATCAGCCGATCTCAGCACGCGTCCGCCGGGCGAGTGTGCCGCCGGCGCCGTGGTCAGAGGTGGACGATCAGGTGGCCTTCGGGGTCGATGTGGATGGGGTAGGAGCGGAGGGAGGGCTGGCCGGTGGTCGAGCAGCCGGTGGTGAGGTCGAACATGTGCTGGTGCAGCGGGCAGATGACGACGTCGCCGTCGATCTGGCCGTCGGCGATGGGGCCTTGGGCGTGCGTGCACACGGCCGAGACCGCGCGCGCGTTCCCATTCCGCAGTCGGAACACGGCGATCCGCTCGCCGTCCACCGTGTACGCCCGGCCCTCGCCGAGCGGGATCTCGTCGAGGTGTCCGAGCCTGTGCGCTCTGACGGCCGGGCCCTCGGTCATCGTTTCGACACCGTCGGCAGTGGTCGGGCTCTCGGTCATCGCTTCGGCACCGCCAGCAGCGGCAGGGCGGGGCGGAACTGGCCGGGGGTGACGGGTTCCCGGCCCTCCTGCCAGGGGTCGCGGTAGGCGTCCACGGAAACCTGCACCGCCTCGTCCAGGCGGGCGGCGATGCCGTCGGCGTCGTCGACCACGATCTCGCGGATCCGCTCGATGCCGACGCGCGGCACGAACGCGTAGGTGCGTTCGAGCCAGTTGGCGTTCTGCCGGTAGTACTCCAGGAAGCGCCCGGTCAGGGTGATGACCTCCTCGGCCGTGTCGACCGTGGCCAGCAGGTCGCCCTTGCGTACGTGCGCCCCCGCCGCTCCGCCCACGTAGATCTCCCAGCGGCCGCCCTCGACGGCCACCACGCCGAGATCTTTGACGTAGGCCTCGGCGCAGTTGCGCGGGCAGCCGGTGACCGCCAGCTTCATCTTCGCGGGCCCTTCGAGTCCCTGGTACCTGGTCTCCAGGGCGATGCCCAGCGCGGTGGAGTCACCCAGGCCGTACCTGCAGAATTCCAGGCCCACGCAGGTCTTGACCGTCCGGAAGCTCTTGCCGTACGCGTAGCCGGACGGCATGCCGAGGTCCGCCCACACGTTGGGCAGGTCCTCCTTGGCGATCCCGAGCAGGTCGATGCGCTGGCCCCCGGTGAGCTTGACCAGGGGAACCTGGTACTTGTCGGCCACATCGGCGATGCGGCGAAGCTGGTCGGGGGTGGTGCAGCCGCCCTTCATCTGCGGCACGACGGAGAACGTGCCGTCCTTTTGGATATTGGCGTGCACCCTGTCGTTGATGAAGCGGGCGTCGCGCTCGTCGACGTACTCGTCGGCCCACATCATGCGGAGCAGCGAAGCCAGGCCCATCTTGCTCTTGGCGTCCTCCTTGCCCGCGGGTGCGAGCTCGGCGAAGACGGCGGAGACCGATTTGAGGCCGCGCGCACGGATCTCGGCCATGAGCTCCGGTTTGGCGAACGGGATGCCCGGCACGTACCAGCCGGCCGCGGGATCCTCCTCCGTCTCTCCGCCGGCCGCCCACTCGACGATCTGCGTGACGAGGGACCGGCAGGAGCCGCATCCCTTGCCGGCCCGGGTCTTGTCCATCACCCCGGTGACGGACCTGGCCCCGCCCTTGACGGCCGAGACGAGGGCCGCCTTGCTGACGCCGTTGCAGTTGCACACCTGCGCGTCGTCGGCGAGCTCGGCGACGCCGGTCTCGGCGGACGGCGCGCCCAGGTCGAACAGGAGCCGGACCCGCTCCTCGGGCAGCGGCAGCCCGCGGTCGAACGCCTGCATGAGGAAGGCGACCTTGCTGACGTCGTCCACAAGGGTCGCCCCGACCAGCCGGCCGTCGCGGATCACGACGCTCTTGTACGTCCCGCGGGTGGGCTCGGCGAACACCACGAACTCGTCGTCCTCGCGCTCGGGCCCTTTCAGGCCCATGGACGCCACGTTCACCCCGGCGACCTTGAGCTTCGTGGCGATGCGCGATCCGTGGTAGGCGGCGGTGGGATCGGCTCCGGTGATGTTGTCGGCCAGGACCTTGGCCTGCTCCCACAGGGGCGCCACCACGCCGTACACCTGGCCGCGGTGCTCGGCGCACTCGCCGACGGCGTAGATGTCGGGCTCGTCGACCGCCCGCATCTTGTCGTCGACGACGACGCCGCGCTCCACGACCAGGCCGCTGGCTCTCGCCACCTCGCTGTTCGGGCGGATCCCGGCGGCGAACACGACCATGTCGCAGGGGAGGACGCGTCCATCGGAGAGACCGATGCCGGTCACCCCCTCGGTGCCCCGGATCTCGGTGGTCCGGGCGTTCAGCTCGATCGTGATGCCCAGCTTCTCCACGCTGCGTTTCAGGACGGCGCCCGCCTGCGGGTCCAGTTGCTGGTTCATCAGGTGCCCGCCCGCGTGCACCACGGTGACGTCCAGGCCGTGGCTCTGCAGACCCCGTGCCGCCTCCAGGCCGAGCAGGCCGCCGCCGATCACCACCGCGCTGCGGTGGCCGCGGGCGTACCTGAGCATGTTGCGGGTGTCGTCGATCGTCCGGAAGGTGAACACGCCCTGATGGAAGCCGCGCTTGGCGTCGTACACCCCGGGGATGTCGGGGACGAACGGCTGGCTGCCGGTGGCGATGATCAGCTTGTCGTACGGCGTGGTCGTGCGGTCCTCGGCGTACACCTTCCGGGCGAAGCGGTCGATCCGTCTGACGCGGGTGCCGGCGTGCAGCGTGATGCCGTTGGCCGCGTACCAGGGAAGGCCGTTCAGGAAGATCCCGGCCTCGTCGTCGGTTCCGGCCAGGACGTTCGACAGCATGATCCGGTTGTAGTTGCCGTACGGCTCGTCGCCGAACATCGTGATGGAGAACTGTTCGCCCCCTCCCCGGGCGAGGATCTCCTCCACCGCGCGGGCCCCCGCCATACCGTTGCCGATCACGACCAGACGCTGCCGCATGGCGTTCCTCCTCACACCTCGACCAGTCCGAGATCGACGACGGCCGATCCGGACACGCCGTCCGGGGCGGCCACGAACACCTCGATGGTGGTCCCGGCCATCAGGTCCTCGACGACGCGCAGGGAGACGTGGACGCCGGCCTTCGCGCCGATCGGCAGATACCGCATGGGAGCCCCGTCGCGCATCAGCACGAGGCAGACGAGTTCGTCGCAGGAGTTTCCGCCCCGCAGGTAGACGGGCTGGGTGACGTACCCGTCGGGGACGACGTACCGCAGTTCCGACGCCAGCAGGTAAGGGGCGTCCATGCCCTTCCCGGTGAAGGGGAAGATGCCCTGCAGGAACCGGGGTGTCGAGTCCATATGAGTCCTTCCGCCGAGCTGTGGCCGAGCGGCCGACGCCGGCTCGGGTGGGGGTTCGATCTTCCTGACGGCGACCGCGCAGGCTTTGAAGGCGGGCATGCGGGAATGGGGGTCCAGCGCCGGATCGGTGAGGGCGTTGGCGCTGGATTCCCCGCCCCAGTGGAACGGGACGAAGAGGGTGTCGGGCCGGATGCCGTCGGTCAGCTCCGCCGCGAAGACGGCGCTGCCCCGGCGGGTGCGCAGCTCGACGGCGTCCCCCTCGCCGATGCCGTGCCGTCTGGCGAGGTCGGGGTGCATCTCCGCGCTCGGGACCGTGACGCCTTCGGTCAGTGCCGCGATCCTGCGCGTCTGGGTGCCGCTCTGGTACTGGCGCATGAGACGCCCCGTGGTGAGGACGTAGGGGAACTCCGCATCGGGCTGTTCGGCGGCGTCCCGGTGCTCCACCCGGACGAACCGCGCCCGGCCGTCCGCGGTGGCGAACCGTTCGGTGAACATCCTCGCCGTCCCCGTCTCCCCCTCGGGGCACGGCCAGAACACCCCCTGCTCCGCCTCTATCCGCTCGTAGGTGATCCCGGAGTAGTCGGCGACGCCGCCCGAGGAGGCCCGCCGCAGCTCGTGGAACACCTCTCGCGGGTCGGCGCTGAAGTACGCGCCGCGCCCGAGCCGCCGGGCCAGCGCGGTGATGATCCGCAGGTCGTCGCGCACCTGGCCGGGCGGCACGCGCACGGGCCTGCGCCGTAGGACCCTGCCTTCGAGGTTCGTCATGGTGCCCTCCTCCTCCGCCCACTGGGCGGTGGGGAACACCACGTCGGCCTCCATCGCGGTCTCCGACAGGAAGATGTCCGAGACCGCGAGGAAGTCCAGCGCGCGGAGGCGGTCGAGGACGCGGTCGCGATCCGGTGCGGACACCACCACGTTGGAGGCGAACACCAGCAGGGTGCGCACCCCGCCGTCCCGGCCGAGGCCGCTGAGCATCTCGTACGCCGACCGCCCCGGACCGGGCAGCTCGTCCGGGTCGATCCCCCAGACCGCGGCCACATGGGCCCGGGCGGCCGGGTCGTCGATCCGCCGGTATCCGGGAAGCTGGTCGGCCTTCTGGCCGTGTTCCCGGCCGCCCTGGCCGTTGCCCTGCCCCGTGATGGAGCCGTATCCGCTGTGGGGTCGGCCGGGAAGTCCGAGCGCCAGCGCCAGATTGATGTAGGCCTGCGCGGTGTCGGTGCCCTGGCCGTGCTGTTCGGCTCCCCGCGCCGTCAGGATCATCGCGGAGGTGGCGGTGCCGAGTATCTCGGCCACGCGTTCCAGGTCGGCCACCGGGACCCCGGTGATGCGCTCGACCCGGTCGGGCCAGTAGGCGGCCAGGCCCGCGCGCACCTCGTCGAACCCCGTGGTGCGCGCGGCGATGTACCCCATGTCGGCGTGACCGGCCCGGAGCACCAGATGGAGCAGGCCGTTGGCCAGGACGAGGTCGGTCCCGGGCACGGGACGCAGGTGGACCGTCGCCGCCCTCGCCGTCGCCGACGCGCGGGGGTCGACCACGATCAGGCTGCCGCCGCGTTCGCGCGCTTCGTGCAAGTACTGCATCGCCGGCGGCATCGTGTCGGCGAGGTTGCTCCCGGCCAGGAGCAGGGCCTGGGTCCGTGCCACATCGGCCAGCGGGAACGGAAGGCCCCGGTCGGCGCCGAACGCCCGGTTGGCCGCGCTCGCCGCCGACGACATGCAGAACCGGCCGTTGTAGTCGATCGATGCCGTGCGCAGCGCGACACGCGCGAACTTCCCCAGGAGATAGGCCTTCTCATTGGTGAGGCCGCCGCCGCCGAAACACCCGACGCTGTCCCTGCCGTACCGCTCCTGGCTCGTGGTGATCGCCGACACGGTGCGGTCCAGGGCCTCGTCCCATCCCGCCGGACGGAACGGGCTGCCGCGGTCGCCGGGAACCGTCCGTACCAGAGGCGTGAGCAGCCGGTCCGGGTGGTCCAGCAGCTCCGCCGCGGTCCACCCCTTCACGCAGAGGCCACCGCGATTGGTCGGGAAATCGACCGGTGAGAGGGAGACCTCGCCGTCGCGGACCGCCAGCGAGATCCCACACTGTAACGAGCAGTACGGGCAATGCGTCGTCGCCTCCGGCATCCCCACGACCACAAGGCTCAGCCCGGGCGATTACACCGGCATGCGCACGAGGTGTAGCCGCCGTTAACCCTCCCTCACCGGCTCCCGGGACAGACCGGAATCGACGGCCCTGCGCCAGCGCCGCCGCGGCGCGTCAGCTCCGGCCGCGGACGAGCAGGGCGGACATGGCGGACCACTTCCGGTCGCTGGACGCCCACCATGTGCCCGAGTCGAACGGCACTTCGGTGGCCCGCGTCCTGGTCGACGGGGCGGGCGCCGTCGTGCTCGGGGAGATCGCGCAGACGGTGAGGGGCAGCGGTGCGGCCTGCACCTCGCCGTTCGCGCTGCATCTCACCGTCGAGGACGGGTTCATCACCCGCTGTCGCATCTACGAGGACAGTCTCACGGTCGCGGGCGCCCTCAGCTCCGGGGACGCCGGGACGGCTCCTGTGCGGTCCCCCTGAGGCGCAGTGGCTCTCACATTCAGTCCGGAAGGTCGCGGGCGACGGACTGTCCCGGGAATGCGTCCCATCGAAGCCGATCCCTGTGGTTTCCCGCCGGTCATGCCGAGGGGAGCCGGTGGGGCGGCGCCGTCGCCGGCCTCTTCAACGTGGTCAGGTCTTGCGTGGTTCGCCGCGGTAGGTGCCGAAGGACCACAGGTTGCCCTCCGGATCGCGGACGGCGAAGTCGCGGGAGCCGTAGGCGGTCTCGCGGGGCGCGTAGAGCGTTTCGGCCCCGGCGGCCGTCGCCCGGGAGTACAGGGAGTCCGGATCGTCGGTGACGACGTACGCGCCGAAGGTGCCCGGCGGCAGCCACCATGGGTTGTCCTCGCCGCGCTCGCGGTCGGAGCCGAGCATGATGCCGCCGCCGAGCGGCCAGTCGAGTTGCGCGTGGTCGACGCGGTCGCCCTCGCCGTGCACGACGGTCTCCTCGAAGCCGAACGCGTCGACGAGGAAGGCGATGAGCCCGCGGGCGTCACGGGCGCGCAGTGTCGGCCAGACCTGGGGACGTGGTGTCTGTGTCATGCCGCCGAGTCTGACCGCCGGGGTGCGGTGGGGGCTTGGACGTATCGGAACTCTTCGGCCAGCCACTGGCTGGGCGGACAGCCGGCGAGGTCGCGGAACTCGCGCGCCAGGTGTGCCTGGTCGTAGTAGCCGCATTCGGCCGCGACGTCGGCCAGGCGGAGGACGGGCGTGCCCAGACCGGCCAGGTGTCGCAGTCTCCGGCGGGCACGGTCGAACCGGATGACGCGGGCGGCTGCCTTGGGGGTGAGCCCGGTCTCGGCGGTGAACCGCGCGCGGAGGTGGCGGGTGCTCCAGCCGACGTCGCGGGCCAGCGCGTCGACCGGCATCGTGCCGCCGCTGGACAGCAGCGACCGCCAGGCTCGGGCGACCTCGGGCGGTACGACGCCTCCGAGATCGGACCGGCGCAGCAGCAGTTCGTCCAGGATCGCGAAGCGTCGATCCCAGCTTGACGCGGAGTTCAGGCGCTCGTGCAGCTCGCGGGCGGCAGGGCCGAGGATGTCGGTCGCGTCCACGTCGACGTTGCCGAGCCGGCCGGCGGGCAGACCCAGCAGGGCACGCGCACCGAGCGGGGTCAGCGCGAGTTGCACGCCGGCCTGCCTGCCTTCGTGCGTGATCAGGGCGGCCGAGGTGTGCAGGCCGCCGACCAGCGTGTCGTACCGCCCGGGCGGCTGGGCCGGATCGGGGTGGGCGGCGACGATGAGCGGGTCGCCGAGCGTCACGATGACCGTCAGGTACGGCGACGGCAGCCCGCGGTGGGAACCGGGAAGCGCGTCCCGCTCGCGGTAGGCGTGGTAGGCGCGGACGAGCGCACGCAGCGGGGGAGCGGGTGTCCCGAGCACCATCTCCACGACCGCCTCCTTCTCCGGTGGAGCCTAGGTCCTGTTCCATGGTGACGGTCGCACCCGGCGGGCGCGAGGCCGGCGCGGGCGCGGCGGCCGGGCTCGGGAGGGCAGGGGTCAGCCGCGAGTCTGGGCGGTCTCCAGTCTTCGGATGATCGGGATGAGCAGATGTTCAGCTCTCTTGCCAGGGCGGTGACCGCCAGGCGGGCGGTGTCGGGGAGCGAATCGGAGGGGGCCGTCGGGGGCCGGCGGGAGGGCGTCGAGCGGGATCGGCGCGTCGACGAGCAGGGTGGTGCGCAGGAAAGGGGTGCGGGTGAGGTCATGGTCGGTCGGCTCCAGGTACTGGCCGAAGGTCTGCGGCCACTCGCGCCGGCCGCGGTCGCGCCACCATTCGCGGGAGGTGGTGAGCTCGGCGGGCAGCGGTGACACCATCAGGATGTGGGCGGTGAGCGTGCCGTCCCAAGGGCTGCGGTCGCAGGCGGCCTACAGGATGCGCCGGTGACGGCGCACGTACGGCGGCGAGGGCGAGATGGCGAGCCGCCAGGCGGCGCAGGCGAAGGTGACCGGCGCGATGTCGCCCCACGAGCCGTCGAACGCCGCTACGCCGTGCCGTACGTGGCGTAGCGGCTCGACCCGTCGGCGGCGAGCTCACGGTCGTGGCCGTGGTCGATCCAGAAGGCGTCGTGCTCGCCCATGCGTTTCTCTCCGACGTGGTTCCGTCGCGCTGACCAAAGCGGGAAATCAACCCTCAGCCGAAACCTTTATCCAACGACGTCAGGATCGAGAAAGATCGAGGTTAGCGTGACTGCACCGGATCGCCTGTACCTCGCGACCGGATGCGTGCCGACGCTCACTCTTGAGATGTCTGATCAATTTTCTTGTGTGCTGTACACAGATCAGGCATGTCTTTCCTTGTGTTGGAGCAGAAAACGTAATGCAAGTCTATGCGTAACACCCTTTCGCGGCCGCCGCTCGCATAGTCGACGAGAAAGCCTGAAGTATAACCACTCGCATCACCTGAATGCGATAATTGTAGAACCAGTTCGGCGCGTTTATGTATCGGCGAGTTTTCGGGTGAGCAGACCTGTGTGACTTCCCGGTTTCCTTGGGGCAGGCCCTTGCGCTGGATCGTGGTTGACTCGCCATTTCCGATGGTGTCGTTGTTGGAGGACCCATCGTGAGGGAGGAGGGCGAAAGCTTCAAGGTATATCCCGCCCTGCGGATGCTCTAAACGTATACTCTTTACAGTGACCGACCCGGGCCTATCCAAGCATAGGCGTAGCCCACCGTACAGGTAGGGTTTACCCGGCGTGCTTACACTCATACCCTCGCCGGTAATGACCCCTCCGCCTAGCCATTGGAGTTTAGGGCTCGCCGGAGCCGCGTCCGCACAGCCTGATGCTGCGATTAGCGCGACGCATGCCAGGGCTATGCGGACGCTTCCCATACCTTGCGGCTCCCATTCTGTGGTCGAGACTTCAGCGGCGATCAGATCACAACTTATGCGCTTCGACTCTCGCGGAGGTCATTACGCCAAGGGAGGACGACCCGCAGACCGTACTAGTGCCCGTGAAGTCCAGCGTAAGCTTCGACTCTTGCGTGTAGCCGCTTTGAGCCGACAGGCTGACGCCGACCACGGAGGCCACGTCGATGCCGCCCGCGATGGTGATGTTCTTAGATTTAGTCAAGGTCAGCTGAGAGCCAGCGTAGCGCTCAATGCATGTACCACCTAGAACTGGGTGATAGGCGCGTACGAACTTCTTGATTGGATCGCCCAGACTTGTAGGCTTGATGCGTTGCCCCAGACCACAAATGTTCTCGAAGCGCCCGTAGTTAACCGTGCCGATGGCCCAGGCGTCTACGATACGGGTGATCACATCCTCTTGTGAGCTTGACACGGACAAGGTAGCACTACCGCTTGACGTCCACTTGCTGGATGTGCCGGACGCCTTAGCTGCGACTCCCACCGTATGGTCCGAGCCAGACTTCTGCGTGAGGGTTCCCTTTGCGCCGGACCAGTTATGGAACCCCATGTACTGTTCTTCCCGTGCCGGATAACGCTGCCTGAGGAACCAACCGCAAGGCACTCGTTTGGCAGCTGCGGTAACCTCTCCCGCCGACATCTGGGCTGTCGTTATGGTTCCGGCCTGTACAGCCTGGTCGACGAAGGAGAAGTCCTGGGTCCGGGGTGCGGTCTCAGATGTCCGGAGGGCCGCGGCCGCTGCGGCGCTGATAGGTTGTGCCGGCCCAGGTTGAGTTGTGGCTGGAGGCGGCTCTTGTCCATCAGGGACTGGTTGCACTTCTTCGCCAACAGGAGCCGTCATCCAGCTAGAAGGGTTGTCGTTGACGTCGTACAGCTTCGGTTGATCACCAAGGTCGACGACGAGTTGTTGAGGAGCTGAGGCGCCGAGCGCATCCGTCTTTGCGGTAGACCATTGAGGCGTAATCACTGCGC
Source organism: Sphaerisporangium sp. NPDC049457 (assembly GCF_055586705.1). Taxonomy (NCBI): domain Bacteria; kingdom Bacillati; phylum Actinomycetota; class Actinomycetes; order Streptosporangiales; family Streptosporangiaceae; genus Sphaerisporangium; species Sphaerisporangium sp. NPDC049457. Next base: position 466,812 of record NZ_JBVJHR010000002.1, read on the forward strand.
CTCCTGCGGTTCCTACGAGGATGTTGAGGGGGGACGAGCCTGCAGATCCTGGGACAACGTATACGGGATCACCAAGATCGCCGCCATTGGTCACATCCGGTCCACACAGCTCCTCGTCCCCTCCAATCGTATTCTGATGCTGAGCCGGCCCGGCGGTGGTATTCCACCGAACCTCTCTCGTGTCGTCGGCGACAATGATCTCTAACTGCACCCGTCCCTTGGTGTCGAGGTACTGGCTTGGTAGCGACGCCGGGTTGACGTTGACGGAAAAGCGTCCCACCGAATTGCTGCTCGCGGCACCAACCAGCAGTGATGGAACCTCGGCGTCTATCGGAAGAGTATCTAGGACGTCTCCCGATGGAAAGGCGATTGCTAGGACATCTGCGCCGTATATGGGCGTTCCATTGCGAGCACGGCCGGTTGTACTCGTCCGCCACGTCCGAGATGAGATGGACGTTCACCGCGATGGGCACGCCGAGCCGGGCCGCCGGGCCGACCAGCGGGCGGACGAACTTCGCGTTCGTCAGCACGAGCAGGTCGGCGTCGCGCGCCGCCGCCCGCACAGAAAGAGGCCACACCGCGTCGGCGAGCTGCCACGTCGTCTGGAAGGACCCTCGGTCGAACGCGGTTCGCATGGCCGCCCGCACGTTGCCGAACTCGGATTCCAGCCAGTCGAGGGCCTTGACGCGCCCGGTGAACTCGGCCGGCTCGGCGGGCGGGTACACCGGCTCCGGAGGCCGCAGGCGCCGGTAGGGGAGAATGACGCCGCTCGCGGTGAAGGCGGTGTGCAGGAACCAGTCCAGGGCTCGTTGCACGGTCGCGTCGCGGACGGCCGCGCTCTCGTCCTGTTCGGCCATCTCACGGGCGTGCAGCCGGGTCAGGTCGTGGAACTGGTAGGACCCGCCCGGGACGTCGTCCAGGAGATTGGCGTCCACCAGCACGCCGAGCAGGTGCCGGACGGTCGAACGGGGAAGGCCCACGGTCGCGGCGGCCGCCCCGAGGTCGAACGTCATGCCCGGGAACAGGCCGAGCAGCCGGTAGACGCGCGCCGCCTCAGGCGGGGAGAGTCCGCGGTAGGACAGCGTCAACGTGGCCCGGATCGTGATGTTTTCCTCGACAGAAAGCGCGTTGAGGCGCTGCCTCTCGTGGCGAAGCGCGTCCGCCATCTCGGCCAGGTCCCAGCTCGGCCTGGTCGCGAGCCGTGCCGCGGCCACGCACAGCGCCAGTGGAAAACGGGAACAGAGTTCGACCAGTTCCAGAGCGGCGTCCGGCTCCAGTGCGGCCCGGTCATCACCGAGGGTCCGTCTCAGCAGTTCCAGCGCACCCTCGACGGTGAGCCGTTCGAGCTGTACGCCGCGGCCTCCGCGCATGAGGAGGCCGGCGAGCCGCCACCGGCTGGTGACGACGGCCATGCTGAACGCCGAGGCGGGGAGCAGCGGGCCGACCTGGGCGGCCGAGAGCGCGTCGTCCAGGACGACGACCAGGCGGCGCTCGCTGACGATCGACTGGTAGAGCGCCGCGCGCTCGGCCAGGCCGGCCGGGATGCGGCCGGGCTCGATGCCGAGCGCTCTGATGAACCGTCCCAGTACCTCCGCCGGCTCGATCGGCTCGCCGGCCGCGTGCCCGCCCAGGTCGGCGTAGAGCTGGCCGTCGGGGAAGGCGTGACGCTCGCGGTGGGCCCAGTGCAGAGCCACCGCCGTCTTGCCGACGCCGGCCGGACCGCTGATCACGGCCACCTTGGGGACGCCCGCCCCCTGGTCGTCCGCGCGCACGGAATCGAGCGCGGCGAGCACCTCGTCCCGGTCCACCAGGATGCCGGCCGGTGGCAGCTGGAACGGTTTGGGAAGAGGGGCGAACGGCTGGTGCACCTGGATTCCGCCGCTGATTTCGCGGGCTTGGATGAGTGGTCCGATGACCGATCCGCTCACGTCGTTGACATGACCGTCACGAACGTCGTCTTCGCTAGGACCGTTGCTCATCCGCCCTGCACATGTCGTGGGGCACGGAAATCCCGCTGAACCGCCCGAGCGGCATGGAACCGGTGCGACCGCCCGGACCGGTGGATGACCGTCCACCTGTTGGCACTGAAACCGGACTTCCATGCTTGCTCGTGCCCGAACACCCCGTCAAGGCGGGTCGCTCGATCGGTCTGAACAGGACCGGGCTTGGAGCGGCGACGATGTGCGGACCTGAATGCATTCGTCAGGGGGTGGCGACGCCGATTTTGGGGGCGATTATGGGGGCGAGGCGGTTGGCGACTTTGAGGTGGCCGGCGTCGTTGGGGTGGCCGTCGCCGTCGGCGTAGTCGGTGCCGGTCGTCAGCCAGCCCTCTGTGGAGATGTAGTAAACGTTCGCGTCGCCGGAGTTGTTGAGCGCGGCCACGGCCGCCTTGGTCTCGGTGACGTACCGCTTCTTGAAGGTCTCCATGGCGAACAGCGCGGCGCTGGGGTATCGGGCGCGGACGTTCCGCAGGAAGGTCGTGTACGAGGCCTGGAAGGTGGCGTTCGTGACGTGGTGCCCGATGTCGTTGGTGCCCAGGTTGATCACGACGGCGTTGGCCTGGTACCGGCTGAAGTCCCAGGCGGTCGTACCCGTGCTGCCCAGGTTGAAGAACTGTGAGCTGAGGCCGACGCAGCCCTCCTGGGCCACCAGGCAGTAGCCCGAGCGGGCGATCTGCGTGTGCCGTACGCCGAGGCGTTCGCCCAGGACCCAGCCGTAGGCGCTGACGGCGAGCTTGGACGACAGGTAGCCCGCGGTGATGGAGTCGCCGACGAACTCCACCAGCTTGCCCGGCGGCGCCGGGGTGTTCACCGTCCACGCGCCGCTGTCCAGGACGAGCCCCTGGAAGATCACGTCGCCGGAGCGGTAGGACACCCAGAGGGTGTGCGTACCCGCCCGCAGTGGCGTCGGGGTCAGGTTCACGGTGCCGGAGACGCCCGCGTAGAACACATCGGCGCCGCCGTCGATGCTGACGTACAGGTTGACCGCGGAACGCTGCTTGATCTTCACGGTGGTGCCGGTGAAGGCCGTCCGGATGTAGGCGCCGGCCCATTGAGGGACGTGGGCGGAGTCCCAGCGGCCGACATAAGTGATGTTGGGGTCGTTCGGTTGCCCGTCACCCAAGATCACTCCTGTAGGGGTGGGGGACGGCGTCGGAGTGGCGGAAGGCGTCGGGGTGGGGGACGGCGTCGGGGTCGCGGAAGGGGTCGGGCTGGGGGACGGCGTCGGGGTCGACGTCCCGCCGGCGCAGGTCACGCCGTTGAGGGCGAAGGACTCCGGGATCGGGTTGGCCATGTCGTTCCACGAACCGTTGAAGCCGAACGAGGTGCTCGCGCCCGTCGCCAGAGCCGCGTTGTAACCCGCGTCCGCCGCCCTGACCTGGGCGCCGGTCTGGGTGAGGGTGGTGTTCCACGCCTGGACGACCGTCTGCCCGGCGGTGAAGGACCAGGTGAGCGACCACCCGCTGATCGGGTCGCCCAGGTTGGTGACCGTGACGGAGGCGCCGAAGCCGCCGCCCCACTGGTTGGTCACCGCGTACGCGACGCGGCATCCGGGGGCCGCCGACGCCGTGGGCACGCCCCCGAACACGACGGCCAGGACCGCGGCGACGGAGAGGAAGACCGTGACCGGACGAATGAAGGACGTGCGCGACCTGGACATCACGGCTCCCTGGCGAGTGCGGTCCTGCCGTCGCAGCATTGAAACGTTCTATGGGACTGTCAACCGGCCGCCCGGCGCGCACGGAGAACGCGAAGGTAGAGCGCCCGGGGGCGCGGGGATCGGGGTGAAAGCTTCACGGCGGGCGTCGGAACCCGATCGCGTGCGGGCTGTGTCACTCGCCGGTTGGAAGGGGCCGGGGGATCCGGGTTTCCATCTCGGTGAGCTGGGCGGCGATGATCGATTCGAACACGGCCTCGCGGTTCTCGTAGAGGGGACGGATGTCGCGGGCGAAGTGGGCCAGTGCGGGGAAGCGTTCGGGGTCGGCGCCCAGCACGGCGACGCGGAACGACTCAAGGCCCTGTTCGCGCTCTTCGGGAGTGACGCTGCCGGCCGCCCCCTCGGAGGAGATCAACGCGGCGAAGAGGACCGCGAGCCGGTGGTAGTGCGCCGGGATCTCCTCGTCGGGCAGGCCCGACGCCCGCAGGGCCCCCAGCACCTCTTCTATGACCAGCCGGGAACCCGCGCCGCCTGACGCGTAGCGTCCCCAGATCGCGGCGACCTGGGGATGCCGGCCGAACGCCTCCTTCACCCGCATGGCCACGGCGGTGATGCGCTGTTTCCAGTCGCCCTCGGGGCGGTGGCCGTCCATGGCGGTGACGAGGATGCGGTCGGTGACCGCGCGCAACAGCTCGGTCTTGTTGCGGAAGTGCCGGTAGAGGCTGGAGGAGTCGGTCCCGAGCGCGGCGGCGAGCCGGCGCACGCTGAAGGAGTCGGCGTCGCTCGTGCGCAGCATCCGCTCCGCCGTGTCCAGGATCTCCTCGGTCGACCAACGCCTGCGGCCTGCCATGCCACCCCTCTCTCCAGACTCGACCCTACCGTTGCACGCGCCGTTGCACGCACCGCGTGCATAATGGGGGCATGGAGAATTCATCAGACGCCGTGGCGCTCGAAGCCGCCATGGAGAAGGTGCACCGTGCGGGGATCCCCGGGGTGTTCGCCGAGGTACGCGACGGCGACCACCTCTGGCGGGGCGCGGCCGGGGTCGCCGACGTCGCCACCGGCCGTCCCGTCACGGCCGGGATGCGGCACCGCGTCGGCAGCGTCACCAAGACCTTCACCGCCGCCGCGGTGATGCGGCAGGTCGAGAGCGGCCAGATCGGGCTCGACACGTCGATCGGCCGTTACCTGCCGCGACTGGTCCCTGGCGAACGCGGTGACGCGATCACGGTCCGGATGCTGCTCGATCACACCAGCGGCCTCGCCGAATACCTCCCCTACGCCTACCCGTCCCTCAAGGCGTTCCCCTCCGTGGCGGACACCAGGCCCGACAGCCTGGACGACCACCGGCTCACGCGGTTCGACCCGGCCGATCTCATCGCGATGGGGGTCGCGGCCCCCGCCGTCGGCGCGCCGGGCGGCGCTCCGGGGGTGTACTCCAACACCAACTACCTGCTCCTCGGCCGGCTGCTGGAACAGGTGACCGGCACCACGGCGGAGAAGTACATCACCGAGGACGTCATCGAGCGCGCAGGGCTTCCGGGCACCGGGTTCCCGGACGGACCGCATGTCGAGGGGCCGCACTCGCGCCTGTACGAGGCGTGGTTCGGCATGATCGAGCCGCCGCGCGACTACAGCGTGCACGACATGTCGTGGGTCGGGCCGGCGGCCGCGCTGGTCTCGACCGTCGCCGACCTCAACCGCTTCTACGGCAAGCTGCTCGCCGGGGAGATCGTCCGCCGGTCGTCGCTGGAGCTGATGCGGCGCACCGTCCCGGTCGTCTCCCAGGAGGGCAAGGTGATCGACTACGGCCTCGGCCTGCACCCGATGGAGATCCCCGGCGGCGGCGCCTTCTGGGGGCATGGCGGCACGGTCTGGGGCGGCGGAACGCTGTCCATGACCCGTGCCGACGGCCGCCGGCAGCTGTCCATAGCGGTCAACCTGCAGCGGTGGAACACACTCGACGCCTCGGGGAAGCCGCGGCCCCACCCCATCGACGACGCGCTCGCGGCCTTCTACCGGGTGGCGATGTCCGGCTGATCATGTGGCGTGTCCCTCCCGGCCACGGGCGGCTCGTACGGCCGCTGAGAGCTCGATACGGCCGGGAGGGACTCGCCGCGCTACGGCGCGGTCGTGCTCCGGACGGTCAGCCCGAGGCGCAGGGGGCGTCGTTCAGGGTGAAGGCGGTCGGGGAGGGGTTGCCGCCGGAGTGGGCGCCGTTGAAGCCGATCATCTGGGACTGTCCGGGTGCGAGGGTCTTGCCCCAGTCGGGTGCGGTGGCGGTCACGGTCCTGCCGGTCTGGTTCCAGGTGGCCACCCAGCCCCAGGTCACGTGCTGGGTGGTGAGGGGGAAGTCGAACATCAGCCGCCATCGCTCGATCGGCGTGCTGCCGGTGTTCTTGATGATGACACTGGCGGTGAAGCCGGTCGTCCAGCTCGTGGTCGTGTAGGTGACCGCGCACGTCACGGAAGGCGTCGGCGTCGGCGTCGCGGAAGGCGAGGGGGCGGTGTAGGTGGCGGAGTTGGACGGGGAGCTCAGCAGGGTGCCGGCGGTGTTGCGGGCGATCACCTGGAAGGTGTACGACGGCTCGTCGCCGACGGTCGCCAGGGTGCGCGGGAGCGAGCTGTCTATCGAGTAGACCCACTCGGAGGAAGAGCGGCGGAAGGCGATGAAGACGACCGATCCGCCGGCGTCCTCGGTGGACCAGCTCAGCGAGACGGTGCCCGAGCCGAGCCCGGAGCCGACGCGCAGGTTCGTCGGCGCGTGCGGGATGAGCGGTGCGGGGGAGGGCCCCGGCGTCGGCGGCTCGACCATGGCCGTGGCCTTGGTCAGCAGGCTGGGCACGCTCCTGTTGCCGGCGGCGTCCACGGCGACCACGTAGAACAGGTAGTCCCGGCCGGGGGTGAGGTCGGACACATCGGCGGTGACCAGGCTCGTCGGGGACGCGGCGACGATGCGCGCCCGCGCCAGGGTGAACGGGACGTTCGCCGGCGAGCCGTACGCCCAGGCGTACACCTGGTACCCGGTGACCCCGACGTCGTCGGTGGACGGTTCCCAGGTCAGGCCCGCGACGCCGTTCAGGTACACGTTCCGGGGAGACGGCGCGCCGGGTTCGCTGGGCGGGGTGGTGTCCGCGGCGACCTCGCCGGTCCGCGCCGTGCCGGACCCGGGGACGAGGGCGGGGGCCGGTACCGCGCCGGCGGCGGGTACCGCGCCGGCGGCGGGCATCGGGCGGGAGGCGGCGCCCGAGGCGGGCATCGGGCCGGCGCCGAGCACGGCCGCCGTGGCGGCGGCCGCGCACAGTCCGAGGAGAAGACCGCGTAACGCGGTCGCACGATGACGGGTGAAGTGCATGACAAGCCTCATTCGACGGGCGGACAGGACCCCCGGGCGGGCTTGCCCGCGGCGTGCCGATCGGGAGCGGGTGGCCCCGGCGGACGCTCGGGCGGCGCTGCGGACGACCGGCGGTCGGACGCCGGAGCGGCCGCACCACCGGGCACGAGCCTGGCGGCCGGTCGTCACATCGCCACCCGAGCGGGAACGGGGCGACCCGCACGTTATGTCAGAGATCATGCGTCCGGCAGGTGTGACGGTCCAGCGTGCGCGCGACCGGAGCGGGTTTCAGGACAGGTCAGAGACGGCGCTTCGCCGTGACCGGCTGAAACTTTCAGCCACCCGGCGAGCGCAGGGTTTCGTCAGCGGCGCAGGGTGAGGCGGAAGGCGGAGCCGGGGCCGGATTCGGTGGGGGAGCGGACGGTGAGGGTTCCGCCGTGGGCCTGGGCTGTCTGGACGGCGATGGGGAGGCCGAGGCCGGTGCCCGGGACGTCGCGGCGGCCGCGCCAGAAGCGCTGGAAGATGTGCTCCTGCTGGTCGGCGGGGACGCCGGGGCCGTGGTCGGTCACGGTGACCACGGCCCACGACCCGGTGAGCCCGACGTCCACCTCGACCGCCGAGCCGGCGGGCGCGTACCTGATCGCGTTGTCCACCAGGTTCGAGATCGCCCGCCGCACCGTGGGGGCGTCCACCGAGCACTCGACGGCCGGCGGTCCGGTGGTCACGAAGTCGATCTTCTTCGCGGTCGCCGGCACCCGTGCCTCGTCGAGGACGTCGCGGACGATGGCCGCCAGGTCCGCCGGGCGCCGCTCGATCACCCGGGCCCGCCCGCGCGCCTCCACGAGAAGCTCCTCGATCGTCGTCTCCAGCCGGGTGATCGTCTTGCGGGACCGTTCGAGCCCTTCGCGGTACACCTCGACGGTGGGGGAGGGGTGGGCGAGGAGGACCTCGGTGCCGGTCACCAGCACCGACAGGGGCGTGCGCAGCTCGTGGCTGGTCTCCTCGACGAGCCGGCGCTGCGTCTCGGCCGCCCGCTGCAACCGGTCGAGCATCGCGTCGAAGCTCGCCGCGAGCCGCACGACCTCGGCCGGACCGTGGTCGAGCCCGATGCGCAGGCCGAGGTCGGTCCCCTCGATGTCCTCGGCGACCTCGCGCACGCGCTCGATGGGACGCACCGCCCGGCCCGCCCACCACCAGGCCAGAGCGGCGGCGGCCGGGGCGAGCGCGAGGATCGTCCAGGTGACCCAGGCCGAGTGGTGGGTGGACGTGCTGCTGATCGTCTCGACGCCGTCGACCGCGTTCGCGGCCGTCTCGTCGTCGGTCAGCAGGATCACGCCGAACAGCAGGAGCGCAGGGACGTAGATCGCCAGGAACCCGAGCGCGGCCAGCCGTACTCGCAGCGACCCCCAGGCGCGGCTCATGCCGGCACCGTCAGCCGGTAGCCGGCGCCGGTGATCGTGACGATGGGGGCCGGCTCGCCCAGCTTCCTGCGCAGCCGGCTCAAGATGACCCGGACGGAGGAGGTGAACGGGTCGGCGTGGGCGTCCCACACGTGTTCCAGCAGGTCCTCGGCCGACAGCACCTGCCCGGGGTGGCGCATGAAGTACCTCAGCATGGAGAACTCCCGGGCGGTGAGCCGCAGTTCGGCGCCGGACCGCCACGCGCGGTGCGCGGCGAGGTCGAGCGTCAGTTCGCCGACGCGCAAGGTCGTCCCTTGCTGGTCGCCGCGGCGCGCCAGGGCGCGGAGCCGGGCGACCAGCTCGGCGAAATGGAATGGTTTGGTGAGGTAGTCGTCCGCCCCGGCGTCGAGCCCGGCCACCCTGTCGTCCACGGCGTCGCGGGCGGTCAGTATGAGCAGGCGGCCGGGCCGGTGCAGCTGCGGGTCGTCCGCCAGGCGGCGGACGAGGTGCAGCCCGTCGCCGTCGGGCAGGCCGAGGTCCAGGCAGGCGACGTCGTACTCGGTCGTCCGGAGCGACTCCTCGGCGCCGACGTAGGTGCCGGTGACGTCGACGGCGTACGACTCGTTGCGCAGGCCGAGGGCGACGACCTCCGCGAGGTCGGGGTCGTCCTCCAGCAGCAGGATGCGCATGACCGCCTCCCCTCAGTCCCGCCCGTCCGGCCGGACGCGCGTGTCCCCGGCCTGCGGGGTGTCCGTCTCAAAGGTAGGGCCGTCCGGGTCCCCGGCCTGTGGGGTGTCCGTCTCCAGGATGGGCCCGCTCGTGTCCCCGGCCGGCGGGGTGTTCGCGTCCTTGGCCGGCCGGGCGGTCGTGGTGCCCGCCGGTCCGGAGATGGTGAGGCCGCCCGCCGTGAACTGCAGGGTCACGTCGGGGCCGGTGCCGGTCGGGTCGTCCGGACGGTAGCCGCCGTCGCCGGACGCGACGAGCGGCAGCTTCGGCGGCTCGGACGGAACCTCGGCCGCCCCGATGCCGCCCTCCTCGTTCAGCGAGTACCAGCCGATGACCACCTTGTTCCGCGCGGTGATGGCGACGTAGGTGCGCACGTCGCCGCCGATGACGGCCGTTCCTTCGAGCGTGAACCCGCTGATGGGGCCGAACGACCGCTCGAAGCCCGCGCGTTCCTCGCGGCCCTCCTGGGTCTGCCCGCCGAGCAGCGCCAGCACGCGCTGCTCGTTCGCGCGCAGCTCGGCGGCGGGCACGCGCCGCGGCGGGAACAGCGCCGCGACGGCGTCCGCGCCGTTCGCGGAGATCGCGGTCCGGCCGCCGGTCGCGGTCACCTCGAACGAACCTCCCGAGTCCAGCCGGTAGGTTCCGGCGATGGCGGCGGCGCGGGCCGCGTCGCCGTCCCCGGCCTGCTCGGGAGGAGCCGGCAGCGGATCGCCGGAGATCAGGGCGGGCCCCACGGCTTCCAGCAGCCGCTCGGCGGTCACCTTGGGGGTGTTCGACGCCATCGCGATGACCTGCCGCCGTTCGGGGAGCCACGCGACGACGGCGTTGTGCCCGACGTCGCCCCCGCCGCCCGCCGTGACGAGGAACGGCGTGCCGAACTTCGACTTGCCGTAACGCACCCATCCGGGCGTCTCCGAGGTCCCGTCGCCCTGGTCGTACCCGGGGCGGCTGATGGCCTTCACCGACGCCGGGGACACGATGCGGCCGGTGAACAGCGCGTACGTCCACGACGCGAGGTCCCGCGTCGTCATCGCGAGGCCGCCGTTGCCGTCGAGCGCCCAGTGCGGCCCGGCGAAGTCGCCCATCTGGCCGGGCTCGCCGTCGTCGAGGTACCCGGTGGCGCGCGGCCCCGGCGCCGCGGGCTCGCCGTTCCAGAACCCGCCGGCGACGGCGCCGCCGGGAAGCCGCAGGGTCGTCGCCGTGGTGTGCTCGCGGTAGCCGGTCCCCGACACCTTGTCGATGATGAGCGCCAGCAGCGTGTACCCGGCGTTGGAGTACAGGTATCCGGCGCCCGGCCGGAAGGCCGGCGTCAGCCGGTCGATCGCCGTCAGCGCGGCGCGGCGGCTGAGCGGCTTGTAGTCCGAGCCGTGCGATCCGTTGAGGCCGCTGGTGTGCAGGAGCAGTTGCCGGACGGTCGCCTTGGCCACCGGCCCCGTCAGCTCAGGGAGGATCTCGCCCGCCCGGTCGCCGAGCGACAGCTTTCCGGCGTCGACCAGGCCGAACACCGTGGCGGCGGTGAACGCCTTGGTGACCGACCCGATGCTGAACACCGTACTCGGGGTGATCGCCGTGCCGGCGGCCTTGTCGGCCAGCCCGTAGCCGGCGAGACAGCCGAACGTCCCGTCCGTCGATACGGCGATCGAGCCGCTGAAACCGGCCTTCGCCCACGCGTCGAAACCGTCGCCGAGCCTGCCGTCGCACTGGGACCCGGCGGCGCGCGTCGCGACCGCCGCCGGCGCGGCCGGTTCGCGTTCCGCCGCGCCCCCCTGGGCGTCACACGCCGCGCACAGAGCCACCACGGCGGCCGTCAGCAACGCGCCACAAGACTTGTTCATGCGAGCGACCGTACGAACACCGCTGCGAACCTGATGTGAACGAACCCGCCGAGGCCACCGCCCACCGTCCCGTGCACGCGCGGGACGGTGGGCGCGTGGCCGGCCGCCGGGGACGCCCGGCCTTCGCCGGGCACCTCGCGCGGCTGGACACCCGCGCTGTGCCTACCCGTCCTTGGTGCAGGCGGCGCCGTTCAGGGTGAAGGCGGTTGGGGCGGGGTTGCCGCCGGAGTGGGTGCCGTTGAAGCCGATCCGTAGGGACTGGCCGGGTTTGATGGTCTTGTTCCAGGCGGTGTTGACGGCGGAGACGGCCGTGCCCGTCTGGGTCCAGGTGGCCGACCAGCCCGAGGTCAGATGCTGGGTGGTGAGGGGGAAGGCGAACGCCAGCCGCCATCCCTCGATCGGCGTGCCGCCGGTGTTCCTGACCGTGAGGTCGGCGGTGAAGCCGGTCGCCCAGCTCTTCGCCGTGTAGGCGACCGCGCAGTTCGCAGTGGCCGAAGGGGTCACGGAGGGAGTCACTGAGGGAGTCGGTGAGAGGGTCGGGGAGGGTGACGGCGAAGGGTTGAGGTAGGTGGCGGCGTTGGACGGGTTGCTCAGGTTGCCGTCGTCGTCCCGCGCCACCACCTGGAACGTGTAGGACGCCTCGCCGCCGATTCTCACCATGGTGCGCGGAAGCGGGCTGTCGTCCCCGAGGCTCCATTCCGAGGAGGAGCGGCGGAACACGGGCCAGTGGATCGTGGTCGTGGAACCGCTGGTCGCCCACTGCATCCCCGCGTAGTCGGGGGCGGGACCGGCGTAGACGCGCAGGTCCCAGGGCATGGGCGGCCACGACGGACTGGGGGACGGGCTCGGGAACGGCGGCTCCGACATGGCCCTGTTCATGGCGAGGAGGCTCGGCACGCTCCTGTTGCCGGCGGCGTCGAGGGCCACGACGTAGAACACGTAGGCGCGGCCGGGCATGAGGTACTTCACGTCGGCGCTGACCTGGGTGGGCGTGTGGCTGAAGTCCGCCTGGACGCGGCTGAAGGAGACCTCGGCCGGGGAGCTGTACGACCAGGCGTAGATGTCGTACCCGGTGACCCCGACGTCGTCGGTCGACTGCGCCCAGGTGAGGCCCGCGACCCCGTTGCGGTAGACGGTCCGGGGGGTGAGCCCTAGGGGTTCGCTGGGCGGGGTGGTGTCGGCGGCGGCCGCACCGGCCCGCGCCGGGTCGTGAGCGGCGCCCGCGGCGGCCATCGGCCCCGCGGCCGCCATCGGTCGCGCGGCGGGCGGCAGGCCCGCGGCGGCGCCGGAGGCGGGCGTCAGGCCGGCGCCGAGCAGGGCGGCCGTGGCGGTCGCCAGGACGGCGGCCGCGCAGCCCGCGACCAGAGGCCGGCGCGACGCGGTCCCACGAGGACGGGGAAAGGGCATGAGGAGCCTCTCGTCGAGCGGACAGGACCTCGGACGGACCCGCCCCCTGGGCGCAGGGCCGGAAGCCGGTGCCGCCGGACGCGCGGGCGATGCCGGCGCGCCACCGGCCGTCGCATTCGGAGCGCTCCCGTCGGACGCGCTCGCGACCGGCCATCGCATCGGCTCCCCCGAGCGGAACGGCGACACGCGCCGTCCACCTTCGATCGTGCGCCGCGGGCGAGGCCCGGTCCAACGCCGGTCCGGCCCCCGGCCGATCGGCCGCCTGTCACGACAGGTCAGGGCGGAGTGGCGGTCGTGTCAAGGTGAAACTTTCAGCCCAGAGCGCAGGGTCGAGTTCGATCTCCGTGGGCCGTGTCATTTCGAACCGTCATGTATCGCATTACGCTAGCCTCCATGGTCGCGGCGTTCGAACCGGTTGGCGAGGTCCGTCATGCGAGCCTGACGACGACGAGGGTTCCTCTGCCGATGACCGCCCTGCCCTGCCGCGTTCACCGTCATGGACATCGTGTTCGACCTTGTGGTATCGCCTCCCGGCCACGCGCCGACCCGTGGGCGACGACCTCGTCAAGGGGTTCATGGCCGCAGTGGAGCAGGGCGCACATCTTCTGATCACACAGCGATCGACCTGGGAGACCAGCAATGACCCTTTCACGCGCCATCCTCATCACCGGCGCCACCGACGGCCTCGGCCTGGCCCTGGCCGAACGCCTGGCGGCCGAGGGCTCCGACCTGATCATGCACGGTCGCGACCAGGCCAAACTCGACCGCATCGCAGCCGAGTTCGCGGCCCGCGGCTTACCCAGGCCGCGGACCGTGACCGCGGATTTCGCCGACCTCGACCAGGTCCGCCGCATGGCCGCCGAGATTCGCGCATCGGTGGGCCGGCTCGACGTCCTGGTGAACAACGCCGGCATCGGCTCGGGGCAACCGGACGGCCGCACCCGCCGCACCAGCGCCGACGGCTACGAGCTGCGCTTCGCCGTCAACTACCTCGCCGGCTTCCTGCTCACCCTCGAACTCCTGCCGCTGCTGCGCGCGTCGGCGCCGGCCCGCATCGTCAATGTCGCCTCCATCGGCCAGTACCCGCTCGACTTCGATGACCTGATGGTGGAGCGCGACTACGTCGGCGGCCGAGCCTACGGTCAGAGCAAGCTGTCCCAGATCATGTCCGGCTTCGAACTCGCCGCACGCCTGCCCGCCGACGAGGTCACGGTCAACAGCCTGCACCCCGCGACCTACATGCCCACCAAGATCGTCCTCTCCGAGAGGGGACACAGCATCGACACGCTGGAACTCGGCGTGACCGCCACCCACCGGCTCGTCGCCGATCCGGCACTCGCCGGCACCACCGGACGCTTCTACGACCGCACCCGCGTAGCACGCGCTCACCCCCAGGCGTACGACAGCGCGGCCCGGCGGCGTCTGTGGCAGGCGAGCCTGGAACTCACCAAGGCCGAGGACCCCTGGGGCTAGGCACCGCTGGAGCGGAGGCCGGGGGTGCTCGACCAGACCGGCCTCCTCGTCCTCCGCCGTCCGGCCGGCGTCCTCGCGTTCGGACGCAGGGCGGGGGCCCGCCGGACTACGCCTGGTTCGCCGCGGCGGTGGCGTCGCGGGCGCGGCGGGCTTCGCGGCGGTCGACGAAGCGGGAGGCGGAGACCTCCAGCCGGGCGAGGAAGTCGGCGAGCTCCTCGCGGGCCTTCTCGCCCCCGGCGTCCAGGCCGGTGCGGTCGAAGACCGACCACTGGCGCAGGACGGGCATCAGGACGTCGTCCAAATGCAGGCGCAGGTCGTAGATGCCGGCGTTGGCGATGGTCATCGCCTTGCGGGTGAAGCCCTCGATGCCCGTGCCGGGCATCTGGAAGGTGGTCACCACGTCGGTGACGGCGCGCATGGTCTGGCTCGGCGCGAGCTTGAAGGCCGCGTCGAGCAGGTTGCGGTAGAAGAGCATGTGGAGGTTCTCGTCGGCGGCGATGCGGGCGAGCAGCCGCTCGCAGTCGGGATCCTGCGAGGCCTTGCCGGTGTTGCGGTGCGAGATGCGGGTGGCGAGCTCCTGGAAGGAGACGTACGCCAGCGAGTGCAGCACACCCTCGTAGGAGTTGGTGAACCCTTCGCCCATGTGCGTCATGCGGGCCCGTTCGAGCGCGACCGGGTCGACCGCGCGCGTCACCGTCAGGTAGTCGCGGATGGCGACGCCGTGCCGGCCCTCCTCGGCCGTCCACCGGTGCACCCAGGTGCCCCAGGCGGCGTCCCGGCCGAACGTCGTGGCGATCTCGTGGTGGTAGCTCGGCAGGTTGTCCTCGGTCAGCAGGTTGACGATGAGGGAGACCCGCGCCTCCTCGGGGATCGCCGAGTCGGTCTCGGACCACGCGTCGCCGCCGAAGACGCCGTCGTAGTCGCGGCCGCGCGACCACGGGATGTACTCGTGCGGGAACCACTCTTTCGCCACCTTCAGATGCCGGTCCAGCTCGCCGGCCACCACCGGCTCCAGCTCGAACAGCAACTCGGTGTCGTTGAACTCACGCACGAGAAATTCCCCCCGTCGACTACCTGGCCATAACCTACGCTAGCGTAAGTTACGGCGCTTCGCGTCCGGCGGAGGTGCGTTCCGCGGCCGGCGCCATGTCGGCCGCCCCGCGATCGCTTCCCGCCCTCGTGCCGGTCGTGGCGACGGGAAGCGATCGGGTCGTACGGTGGCGCCGGTGCGTCACCTGCCGAGGTCGGTCAGGGCCGTGGTGAAGGCGGCGGCGTGCTTCAGTTCGTCGCCTGCGGTGTCGGCCAGCAGCTCGGCGGCCTCGGTGTCGCCGGACGCGGTGGCCTGCCGGGCATAGCCGGGGTACATCTCGGTACCTTCTTGGGTTTCGCCGGCGATCGTTTCGGCCAGGTTGGTCCTGGTGTCGCGGACCACGCCGGCGAGTTGCGCCTGTTCGGCGAAGTGCTCGGTGAGTTCGGTCCGCGCCGCGCTGTTGAACAGGTCGGCCAGCTTGGGCACGCCGGTCTCCCGGGCGCGCTCGGCGTACATGTCGTACTTCAGCCCGGCGAACGCCTCTCCCTGCATCGCGGTGCGCAGGTTGCGCAGCGTCTGCTCCGACGACACCCGCGACTCCCCGGCCCTGACGCTCGCGGGCTTGGCGGTCAGGCCGGAGGGGATGGTGGCGCCCGAGGACGGGTCGGTGATGGCCTTCAGCGCCTGGGCGAAGTCGTCCCGGTGCCGGGCCTCGTCGCCGCTGATCTCGGTGAAGAGCTCGGCCGCGCCGGTCTCGCCGGCCGCCTCGGCCTGGTCGGCGAAGTCCTTGTACATCCGGGTCGCCTCGTAGGTCTCCCCGTTGATGGCTTCGCGCAGGTTGGCCGCGTTGTCGCCGACCATCCCGAGCAGGTCGGCCTGCTCGGTGAAGTGCTCCTTGTACTCGGTGTCGGCGGTGCGCTCGTACATCGCCTTCACCTCTGGGAGGTTCTCGCGTGCGGCCTGGGCGGCGTAGGCGCGGTACTTGGCGTAGGCCATCGCCTCGCCCTTCATGGCGTTGGTCAGGCTGGCGCGCGTCGAGGACTGGACGTCCTCGGTCCTCGGGCCCGCCGCGGCCATCGCGCCTCCGACCGGCACGACGAGAACGGCGACGGTGCCGAGGACGACGGCCCCGGTCTTCCAGCTCATGAGCTCTCGGGCGTTCATATGCTCCCCCGATCGGCGTGTCGCTGAAGCCGGCGCCGGGGCGCGGCCGCCTCACGCGGCGTTCCGCCTCGGCACGGGGTGGACGCGGCGCTGCCGGACCGTCCACGCCGGTTCGTACACCTCGAAGTCGTACCCGCGGGGACATGCCGGGACGCTCCTTGTGCACCAAGGCAGGCATGATCTCTGGACAAAACCCCACTATTTACAAGAAAACGCTGCGAAGTGGACGGGTCGCTCGACGGAGGTCACGACGAGGGTTCGCCGCGGTGTCGACCACGCCGGAGCCGCCAACAGGGGAGTGCCGATCCAGGCCGCGGCCGTGAGGATCACCGTCCGACCTCTGTGAGACCCGAAGGTCGGACCGGTCTGGACGGCCCGGTCGCGTTTGCTGGTCCGGTGTCTCAGCCGCACGGCCGCCACGCCGAGCGCGGGAGTGAACATCATGATGCCCGCCGGCGACCCGAACTGCGGAGACCCGAGGCCGTGCCCTGACCAGAGCGGTAAGGCGACGAGCCAGGATGCGCCATAAGTGACGACGCAGAAGAGGATGAGGTCGGCGGATCGCCTTTCTGTCACACGGCCTGACCCCGGCGGGCGCCGCGGATGACTTCGGGATACGGAGCCGTCTCCACGGCGGCACGAAATCTGACACGCCATCCTTCCTGATAACGATCGAATGAAGAGCGGGCCGGAGATGCCGCGCACAGTGGCGACTCTATGCGTGGCGATCCTCGTCCGAGCAGGACGAATGCGTTCGATGGTGTGACCCTTCCGATGCGAGGGACGGCAATCACTCTATGTCGGCTCGTCATTGACTTGCCGTATCACTCTTCGCGCTGACCAGCGCTTCGATCGCCCGTTGAGTGATTTCGGAGTGAAATCGTCCGGGGTTGACTTCATGGGCGGGGTGATGGAGCATCTCTATCAGTAACGGGGTAATGGCCGGCATGAAATCGGGGATGAAGCGGCCGTGCGCATTCGCGCCTCACGACCACGCGCATCCGCGATGTGCCAGGGGGAGTGATGGGGAAAGTCCTGGTGTTACTCATTCGGTCGTGTTAAGGGGAGATGTTGTCATCTGCTTTAGTAAGCAGGTGGCGGCCGGCCGTACAACAAGACGATAGGAGTTCGCCCATGTCTTCCATTCGGAGATCCTCGCTGGTCGTCGCGGTCGCCTTCGCGGCGGTCATGACGGCGTCCACTCCGGCCGCTCTCTCCGCGGCAACGGATTCGACGTCGCCCTCTTCTGGCCGGGCCGCCACCGTTGTGGCATGGACGCCGCCTCCGGGATACGAATTCGAGGCCACCTTCTTCGGTGGCAACGCCGGATGCGAACAGGCTGGACGGGCCGGAATTCAGGAGGGTGACTGGAACGCCTACGTATGCCATGAAACGCTGCGCAAGCTCGCCGACCTATGGTTCCTGTACGGCGATCTGTACGTACGCAGGTGATCGGAAGAACAGAAACAGCGGCCGGGCACTCCGCCCACGGGGGATATCCTGCGGTCTGAGGCCAGGCGTGCGCATGCCCGTCCGGGGCCAGGTGGCCGACCAGCCGGAGGTCGGGTGCAGGGTGGTTCGCGTCGGCTCCTTCCGAGCGGAACGGCGACACGCGCCGTCCGTCTTGGATCGTGCGCCGCGGGCGAGGCCCGGTCCGACCGCCCGCCTGGCCGTTGGCGTTCCGCGACAGGTGCGTAGCCGAAGGTCCCAGCCCGGTGCGCAGGACCGCGTCCCATCTCCGTGGGCGGTTTCGCCAGGCGAATAACCGGAGGAGAACACGTCAGCTCCTCCTATAGCGTGACCCGCGTGATTTCGACGATGTGTTGCACCGTGCTTCGTGGGGCGCGGGCATGTTGAGCCGGTTGTTGCGCGTCCACCTGCGGCCGTACTCGGCCGAGCTGGTGGCCGTGGTGTTCTTCCAGCTCGTGGGGACGATCGCGTCGCTGTACCTGCCGAGCCTGAACGCCGACATCATCGACAAGGGGGTCGCCACCGGGGACACCGGTTACATCCTCGGCATCGGCGGCTGGATGCTGACGGTGTCGCTGGTGCAGATCGCGTGTTCGATCGCCGCGGTGTACTACGGGGCCAAGGTGGCGGCCGGGTTCGGGCGCGACGTGCGGGCGGGGGTCTTCCACCGGGTGGTGGGGTTCTCCACGCGAGAGGTCGCCCAGTTCGGCGCGCCGTCGCTCATCACGCGCAGCACCAACGACGTGCAGCAGGTCCAGATGCTCGTGGTGATGACCTGCACGATGCTCGTCGCCGCGCCCATCATGGGCGTCGGCGGCATCATCATGGCGCTGCGGCAGGACATCGGCCTGTCCTGGCTGATGCTGGTCTGCGTTCCGGTGCTGCTGGTGTCGATCGGCCTCATCGTGTACCGCATGGTCCCGCAGTTCCGCGCGATGCAGACCCGCATCGACGAGGTGAACCGCGTGCTGCGCGAGCAGCTGACCGGCATCCGCGTCGTGCGGGCGTTCGTACGCGAACGGGAGGAGACCCGCCGGTTCGCCGACGCGAACGAGGCGCTGACCGGAACCGCGCTGCGCGTCGGGCGGCTGACCGCGCTGATCTTCCCCGTCGTGATGCTGGTCCTCAACGCGTCGAGCGTCGCGGTGCTGTGGTTCGGCGCGGCCAGGGTGGACGGCGGCGAGATCCAGGTCGGCGCCCTGACCGCGTTCCTCATGTACCTGATGCAGATCCTCATGTCGATGATGATGGCCACCTTCATCTCGATCATGATCCCGCGGGCGGCCGTCTGCGCCGAGCGCATCGGCGAGGTGCTGGACACCGAGTCGTCGGTGCGCCCGCCCGGCAGCCCGGTGCGCGAGGTGCGGACGCGCGGTGAGCTGGAGATGCGCGACGTCGAGTTCCGCTACCCGGGCGCGGCGGCGCCGGTGCTGTCCGGCATCTCCTTCCGGGCCGGCGCCGGCCAGACCACCGCGATCATCGGCAGCACCGGAGCGGGCAAGACGACGCTGGTGTCGCTGGTGCCCCGGCTGTTCGACGCCACCTCCGGCACCGTGACCGTCGACGGCGTCGACGTCCGCGACCTGGACCCCCAGATGCTCTGGACGCGCATCGGCCTGGTGCCGCAGAAGCCGTACCTGTTCACCGGGACGGTCGCGAGCAACCTGCGGTACGGCAATCCGAACGCCACCGACGAGGAGCTGTGGGAGGCCCTGGAGGTCGCCCAGGCGCGCGACTTCGTCGAGGCGATGCCCGAGGGCCTGGAGGCGCCGATCTCGCAGGGCGGCACCAACGTGTCCGGCGGGCAGCGCCAGCGGCTGTCGATCGCCAGAGCGCTGGTCAGCAAGCCCGAGATCTACCTGTTCGACGACTCGTTCTCGGCCCTGGACCTCGCCACCGACGCCCGGCTGCGCGCCGCTCTGCGCCCGCACACGGCGGAGGCCACCGTGGTCATCGTCGGCCAGCGGGTCTCCACCATCGCCGACGCCGACCAGATCATCGTCCTGGACGACGGCGTGATCGTCGGCATCGGCACTCATGACGAACTGCTGGACTCCTGTCCGACGTATGTCGAGATCGTCGAGTCCCAGGTGACCGCGGGGAGCGCAGTATGAGCCGGGTTCCAGCCGACCACCGGGAGGGCGGCGTGGGCGCTCCGTCCACCGCCGGCACCGGACAGGGCGCGCCGGGCGCTCCGGCGGCGTCGTCCAAGGCCGCCAAGACGCTCGCGGCGCCCGTCCGTCCGCCCGCGGGAGGCGGCCCGTTCGGGCGGGGGCCCTTCGGGGGCGGCGGGATGCCCGCGGAGAAGTCGATGGACTTCGGGCCGTCCGCCCGGCGGCTGATCCGGCGGCTGGACCCCGAGCGCCCGAGGATCCTGGCGGTGATCGCCCTCGCCGTCATCAGCGTCGTGTTCGCCGTCATCGGCCCGAAGATCCTCGGCCGCGCGACCGACATCATCTTCAGCGGCGTGGTCGGCAGGCAGCTGCCCGCCGGGTCGACCAAGGAACAGGCGGTCGAGGGCGTCCGCGCGTCCGGCAACGGCAACCTGGCCGACATGCTCGCCCGCATGGACCTCATCCCCGGCCACGGCATCGACTTCGCCGCCCTCGCCACGGTCCTGAGCTGGGCTCTCGGGCTGTACGTCGCGGCGTCGGTCTTCAGCTGGCTGCAGAACTACCTGCTCAACGACGCGACACAGCGCACCATCTTCCGGCTGCGGTCGGACGTCGAGGACAAGCTGAACCGGCTGCCGCTGAGCTTCTTCGACGGCCAGCCGCGCGGCGAGCTGCTCAGCCGGGTCACCAACGACATCGACAACGTGTCGCAGACGCTCCAGCAGACTCTCAGCCAGCTGCTCACCTCGCTGCTCACGGTCATCGGCGTGCTGGCGATGATGTTCGTCATCTCGCCGCTGCTCGCGTTGATCGCCCTGGTGACCATCCCGGTGTCGATGGTCGTCACCGGGCTGGTCGCCAAGCGCTCGCAGAAGCAGTTCGTCGCCCAGTGGGCCCACACCGGCACCCTGAACGCCCACATCGAGGAGGCGTTCACCGGGCACGAGCTGGTGAAGGTCTTCGGCCGCGGGCCGGAGGTCGAAGAGGTGTTCCGCGAGCGCAACGAGGACCTGTTCAAGGCGAGCTTCGGCGCCCAGTTCATCTCCGGCGTCATCATGCCGACGATGATGTTCATCGGGAACCTCAACTACGTCGCCATCGCCGTCGTCGGCGCCGTCCGCGTCGCCACCGGGGCGCTGAGCCTGGGCGACGTCCAGGCGTTCATCCAGTACTCCCGGCAGTTCACCCAGCCGCTGACCCAGGTCGCGTCGATGGCGAACCTGCTGCAGTCGGGGGTGGCGTCGGCCGAGCGGGTGTTCGAGCTGCTGGACGCCGAGGAGCAGACCCCGGACGCCGCCGGCGCGCCGGCACCCGCCGACCGGCGCGGCCGCGTGGAGTTCGAGCACGTGTCCTTCCGCTACAACCCTGACCAGCCGCTCATCGAGGACCTGTCGCTGGTGGCCGAACCGGGGCACACCATCGCGATCGTCGGGCCGACCGGTGCGGGGAAGACCACCCTGGTCAACCTCATCATGCGCTTCTACGAGCTGGACGCGGGCCGCATCACCCTGGACGGCGTCGACATCACCGCGATGCGCAGGGACGACCTGCGCGGGCAGATAGGCATGGTGCTCCAGGACACCTGGCTGTTCGGCGGCACCATCCGCGACAACATCGCCTATGGCGACCCGCGGGCCACCGACGAGCAGATCCACGCCGCCGCGCGGGCCACCTACGTCGACCGGTTCGTGCGCACCCTGCCCGACGGCTACGACACCGTGATCGACGAGGAGGGCAACAACGTCAGCGCGGGCGAGAAGCAGTTGCTGACCATCGCCCGCGCCTTCCTGGCCGACCCTTCCCTGCTCATCCTCGACGAGGCCACCAGCTCGGTGGACACCCGCACGGAGGTGCTGGTGCAGCACGCGATGGCGGCGCTGCGCAGCGACCGCACCAGCTTCGTCATCGCCCACCGGCTGTCCACCATCCGCGACGCCGATCTGATCCTGGTGATGGAGGACGGCAGCATCGTCGAGCACGGCACCCACGACGAGCTGCTCGCCGCCCGGGGCGCCTACCACCGGCTGTACTCGGCCCAGTTCAGCGGCGCCCTGGTGGCCGCCGACGACGAGATGTCCGGGTGAGGCCACCAGGTCGCGGCGCGCGGACGATTCCTGCGTGACGCCGTAGTTGTTACCGTTTGCCGGTGGTCGCCTACACCGACGCCCGCCGGCGGCTGAGCGCTCACGCGCGAAGTGCCCGCCCCGGCGGACCGGTCACCGTCGTCAACCTCTGCGGCCCGGTCGGCGTGGGCAAGAGCCGGCTGGTCTCGGCGCTCTCCGGCACGGTGGCCGACCTGGCCGCCGGGCCGGCGCCCGCGGTCCCGCCGGCCGGCGGCCTGCTGGTGGTCGACGGCGTGGACCGCGACGAGCACGCCGAGACGGTCGGCGAACTGCTCGCGCGCGTGGCGCCGGGCACGTGCGTCGTGGTCGTCGGCCGCAGGCCGCTGGCCTCACGGCCCGGCTGGTCCGGCCGGCGGGTCGAGACCGTGCCGCTCGACCCGTGGAGCCGGGCGGCGGTACGGCGCCTGGCGCGGTCGCGCGGCCTGCGCGACCCTGCCCGGCGTGACCTGGTCGCCGATCTCTCCGGCGGCATCCCGCTCATCGCCGACCGCCTCATGCGGGCCCTGGCGGCGGGAACGGCGGCCGGCGCGCCGGCAGGAGTCGCGGGCCCCGCGGACGAGACGGGGAGCGACGTGCTGGGGTGGCTCGCCGACGCCGCCGCGAGGGAGCTGCTCGGCAGGCTCGCCGTCGAGGTCGCCGGCCCGGTGCCCGGCGCGCTGCCCGTCGTGGCGGCCGTGGGCGGCGCGGACGCCGACCTGCTCGCCGCGCTCGTCCGGGGGACGCCCGGCGAGTTCGACCGGCTCGGCGCGTTGAGCGTCGTCCGGCCGGACGCGCACGGACTGGTGGTGGCGGAACCCTTCCGCACGATCTTCGAGCTGGCGTACCGGTGGCGGCATCCGGTCACCTCGCACAGGCTGCTCGTGAAGGGGTCCGCGTACCGCCGTCGCCAGATCGCCGGCACCCATGACCCCGTCCTGCGCGCCAAGCTGGCCGACCAGGTCCTGCGCATGTCCGCCCACCCGCAGGTCCACCGCACCTTCTTCCCGGCCGTGCCGGGCGCGTTGCGCGTCAGGGCGGCGACGACGGCGGACGAGGACGACATCGTGCGGCTGACCCGCCAGTGGGCCGACATGGAGTCGCTGGACCGTCGTCGCGCCGACCGGATGCTCGACCTGTGGATGTCCGCTCCCGCGAGCCGGTTCGACCTCGTCGTCGACGGCGAGGACCGGCCGCTGGGCATGGCCAACATGACGCGCGTCGGCGACGGGGCCGCGCCGGTGCTGGAGGCGCTGCTCCAGCAGTACGCCTCGCCGCTGGCCGGCGCGCGGCGGGATGACGGCTCCGGCGGCGTCGTCCTTGGCATGATGGTCACCGCCCACCGGCGTCCGGCGGCGCACGCCGTCATGCTCCGGCACATCCTGACCGCCGCCATGGCGGCCGGCACGGTGGTCGTCTCCACGCCGTGGCCGCCCTACCAGCAACTGTCGGCGCGCCTGGGCCTGAGCCACCTGGGGGAGACCCGCGAGGACCGGTTCCGCTGCGGTCGCAGGAGCGGCGTCTTCTCGCGCACGTTCACCCCCCGCAACATGCCCGCGTGGCTGCGCCGGCTCGAACAGGAAGTCGTGCCCGCCGTGGACGACGCCCTGGTGGACGCGGTTCGCGCCGCGCTCAGCCGTCTGGGCGACCCGCGCATGCTGGCCGCGAGCCCGCTGCTCGCCGTTCCGGGTCTGGGGTCGCCCGAGGCGATCGTCACCTTCGTCCGGCGGCGGGTGGAGTCGCTGGCGTCCTCGGACTCGCCGGTCGACAGGGAGGCCGCGGAGATACTTCGCCTGTACTACCTTCGCGGCGGCGCCGGGCACGAGATCATCGCCCACCGCCTGCATCTGAGCCGGGCCACCTATTTCCGGCGCCTGGACCACGGCATCCGCCACCTCGCCGAGGCCGTCCGGTGGCCGGTGGGCCCGGGCGGCGGCGCCGGGCCTCACCGGAACCCGCCTGTTACAGGTTGACGATGGTGTGGGCGCCGAGTTCGGTGCGGGCGGGGCACCGTGCCAGCGACGTGCCCGTTCCGGGGCCGTACACCAGAGTGCCGTTGACGCGGACGATGGTGCCGCGCGGGGTCTCACAGTCGACGCGCAGATACCACGCGGTGGCGGTGGGGTTCGTGCACGTGGCCGCGATCTGCGGGATGGAGAGGTTGTAGCTGTAGACGCAGCTCGCCGGGTCGACGGCGGCATGGGCGGGTAACGCGGTCGATGCGGTGATCGCGACGGCCCCGATCAGGGCGGCGGCCGCACCTCGGCTGATGCCTCGGACGATGGACACGGTGACCTCCTTCGTGGTTCGTGCCCCGAAGGTAACAACGCCCGCCGGCGGTGAAGTCTCACATGAGTCTCAGGCCCTGTCGCGCCGTCCGCCGTCGGACGGCTGCGCTTTCCCGACATGCTGATGGTCGGCGGGCTGGGGGCGGGCATCAGGACCAAGGACTACTCCTCCGCCTGCAAGCCGCCCGCACTCAAGCGGCCCGAGGAACACCCGGCCCCGCACGACCAGACGGCCGCCGGGCGGGTCTCAGCGGAGCCGTTCCGGCGCGGGGAGACACCACGAACGGGACAAGGCCGGTCAGCGACCCGGTCTTGTCCCCTCGGTGGCCGCCGCCAGTCGTTCGATGGCGGCGCGCAGCGGCCGGGCCGTGCCGTCCCGCTCCCATTCTTCGACGGCCACGGGTATTCCGGTCTCCTGCCGCACTCTGGCGGCCAGCGCGGCGAGGTCCCCTTTGTCCCGGACGCAGGTGATCATGATCAGGGCGTCGTGCCCGGTGCTCAGCACCTGGCGGACGAACCGGCCGGTGAAGTGCTCGGAAAGCCTTCCGCTCATGGTCGGGGCGAACATGGCGAAGACGCCGATGCGCATGTCGCCCCGCTCGGAGATCCATACGACGAGCGGGTCTCCGATGCCGGCGTCGTGGTGCACCGCGATGCGCTCGCCGTCCCGGAGAGCCCCGATCGACGCGTCCCTCACACGCGCCTCGAAGAGCAGCGTGTCGATCAGCGCCAGCATGGAGTCGGAGTACGCCTTGGGAGCCGTCGCGTCGATGATCTCAAGGAGGCGGCGCGCCTCGTCGCTGGGCAGGTGGGCGGCCAGCCCTAGGGCGGACCTGCGCCAGTGCCAGGCCATGCGCACCTCGAAGTCCTGGAACTTCGCCCCCACGATGGGCATCCCGGTGACCGCGAGCAGCAGGAACGCCGCTCCCGTGAGCAGCAGCACCGCGCTTCCGACCTGGTTCTCGCTGACGAAGACCGAGGCCACGCCCGCCCCGGTCAGGACCGTGCCGACCGCCGAGGCGCCGAGGCGCTGCCCTCCTCTGAGCGGTACGGGCTCCAGTGAGTGGGACTCCGACGACTCGGAGACGTCGCTCGGCCCGGCCTCTGGCATGACTCGATCCTAGATCGCTCTCGCCCTCGCCTTGACCGGCGCCCGGGTAGAGGCGCCTTGCGGCCGTGACGGGGGAGGCCGCAGCCGGGACGGCGGTCCCTTCGGGTCGTGCTCATGCCGCGCGAGCGCGTGACCACGAGCCGGTGAACCGCCCGCCCCGTCCCATCCTGACGTCCCTCGGCGGCAGGTCAGCGGGGGGTCATCGGTGGTCCGTAGCTTGAGCGAACGTCTTCGCGCGCGGTGGCGCGCGGTCGCGGCGGTCGCCACGGCCGCGACGTCCCTGTGCGCCGGGGTGGCGTCCGGTGGGGCGGTGGCGATGGCGCGGGCGGTGGTCTCGCCGCAGCCGCAGGGCGAGGCGTTCGGATTCCAGGCCGCCGGGCCGGTGGTGGTGCCCCGGTCCCCGGACGTGCCGTGCCCGCCCAACTTCACGAGAATCCTGGCATCCCTGCCGACCCCCGTGGGGACCGCGCGGGCCCTGCGCGCGGCCTGCGCCGTCGAGACCGGGGCATCCACGGCGTACGCCGCCGTGGACGGCGCCGACCTGCTCGACGGCGCGGTGCGGGTCGTCGGCGCGCGGAGCTTCTGCCGGGCCGCCGGCGGCGGAGTCACCCGGTCCTCGGCCGTGGACCGGATCAACGGAACGGCGATCGGCAGCGCTCCGGGATCGCTGACCCTCTCGGGCGGCATCATCGTCCGCTACAACGAGAACGTCACCGACACCGACGGCAGCGCGGGGCGGAACGCCGTCCGGATCACCCGGCCGGACGGGCTGGTGATCATCCTGGCCGGCTGCCGGTTCGGCTCCGGCGCCGCACGCACCTTCGGGCGATGAGCGCGGCGGCTTCAGCCCTGGGGCGGACATCCTGTGGGCCGACGCGGGGCGCGGCGGTTCGGACGGCGGGCCGATGCGCCGCCGCCCGGGACGCGAGAGCGTCGAGGAGTCCCCATCGACGCCGGCGCCGGAGGAACCCTGATGATCGATGTCCTGGCCGCGGAGTGGCACAAGCTCCGATCGGTCCGCTCCACCTACTACACGCTGGGCGTCGCCGCGGGCGGCCTGCTGCTCGGCGCGGCGATCGCCATGTCGGCGGCGGCCGCCTTCGACGACGCCCCGCCCGGACGGCGGCCGACGTCCTCGATCGCGCACATCGAAGAGGTGGTCGTGATGATCCCGCAGCTGTGCCTGGGCATACTCGGCGTGCTCGCGGTCACGTCGGAGTACGCGACCGGGACGATCAGGACGAGCCTGATGGCGGTGCCCCGGCGCTGGCCCGTCCTCGCGGCCAAGGCCGCCATCCTCGCCGGGCTCGCGGCGCTCGCCGGGCCGCTTGTCGTGTTCGGGACCTATTTCGTCAGCCGCTCGGTGATCGGCGGCCGGTTCAACGGCGCCTACCTCGTCCCCCTGGCGGACAGGGCGCTCCTGCTGACCGTCACCGGATCGTCGGTGGTCGTCTTCGCCCTGGTCGGGCTGGGACTAGCCGCGATCTTGCGGTCCACCGCGGGGGCGATCGTCATCCTGGTGGGGCTGGTGTACGTGATCCCGATGGTGGCGGGCAACCTGCCGGAGCCGTGGAGCGAGCGCATCGGATCGGTCATGCTGCCGGGCCTGCCCCGCCAGATCATCGGCGCCTCCAACGCCGATTCGGTTTACGGGTCGCTGCTGTCCCCCGCCGGAGCGGTGGCGGTGCTGCTCGCGTACGCCGTGCTGCCGCTCATCGCGGGCGTTCTGCTCCTGCGCCGCAGAGACGTCTGAACGGCCGGGCGTCCTGCCCGTCCGCCGCCGGGGAGGGCCTGGACGCGGGCCGGCGTCCGTGCGTCGCATGGCTTCAGCGGCGCGCGTGACAGGCGGGCCGGGAATCGTCGTCCACAGGTTGTCCGTCCGCCGTTGAGAGCGGAGTCGACGGCTGTTAACGTCAGGCCCCGGATCATGCGTGGTCGAACGGCCTTATGACACCGACCCTTGACGAGGTGGTATGAATTCCGAGCCGCTGAACCCAGGCTTTGATGCGACAACGCCCAATGTGGGGCGAATGTACGATTATTACTTGGGCGGCAAGGACAATTACGCCTCCGATCGCGAGGCGGCCGAGCGGGTGATCGGCGTCTTTCCGCGCACCCGCGAGCTTGCCGTCGCCAACCGCCGTTTCCTGCGACGCGCCGTCGAGTACGCCGCGGGCGAGGCGGGCATCGACCAGTTCCTCGACATCGGCTCGGGGCTGCCCACGCAGGAGAACGTGCACGAGGTGGCCCAGCACGTCGTTCCCGGCGCGCGCGTCGCCTACGTCGACCTGGAGCCGATCGTCCTGTCCCACGGCCAGGCGCTGCTCGCCACCGACGACCAGACCATCATGGTCGCCGGCGACCTGCGCCGGCCGCACGAGATCGTCACCGATGAGACCATCCGCGGGCATCTCGACTTCGAGCGGCCCATGGCCGTCCTGCTCGTCTTCGTGCTCCACTTCATCAGAGACGAGGAAGACCCGCGCGGCATCGTCCGTACCCTGACCGACGCCCTGGCCCCGGGGTCGGTCCTGGTCCTGTCACACGCCGAGGCCGATCAGCGGCTGATGCCGGGCACGTCGGTGTACGACAGGGCCAGCTCTCCCGCCGTCCTTCGGTCCTACGAGGAGATCGAGGCGTTCTTCGACGGCCTGGAACTGGTGGAACCTGGGGTGACGCGCCTGGACTCCTGGCGGCCGGGACCCCGGTCGCGCCCCGGGGAAGACGACCTGCCCGCCTTCTGCGGCGTAGCCCGCAAACGCTGACCCGGCCGCCCACGCCGGGACGCGTCGAGCGAGACGCGGACGAGCGCCGCGGCGAGCGCGCGGTGGAGACCATCCTGGCCGCGGTGTCCTGACCGGTTCGGCTCAGCGGAAGTCGGCGGCGTGGTCGGCGGCCCACTGGCGGAAGTCGGTCGCGGGCGAGCCGGTGACCTCCTCGACGGTCGTGGTGACCGTCTCCGGGACCGCCGCCATCGCGGCCTGCCCGGCCAGGATGTCCCGCACCAGCGAGGCCGGCATGCCCTGGGCGATCAACGCCTGCCGCGCGGCCTCGGGGGATGTCTCCTCCCAGCGCACCGGACGGCCGACGGCCTCGCCGATGAGGCTCACCTGCTCGACCTGCGTGAGCGCCCGCGGCCCGGTCAGCTCGTACCTGGCGCCGCCGTGACCCGGACCGGTCAGCGCGCGCACGCCCACGGCGGCGATATCGCGTTCGTGGATCAGCGACCTGCGCGCGTCCCCGTACACCCAGCGGACGGTGCCGGTGTCCCGGATCTGCGGCGCCCACAACAGGGTGTTGGCCGCGAAGCCGCTGGTGCGCAGGAACGTCCACTCCATCCCGGACCGCTCGATCAGGTTCTCCAGGCGGGCGTGCGAGCCGAGGATCGTCCCCTCCGCCTGCTGGAGCCCGGAAACGCCGCGCGCGGACAGGTAGACGACGCGCCGGGCCCGCGCGGCGATCGCCTCGATGGCGGCCGGGGCGGCGTGGTCGGCCGACAGGGTGGGCCAGACCAGGAACACCGCCTCGACGCGGTCCAGCGCCGCGTCGAGGGTCTCGGGTTTCGCCAGGTCGCCGTGAACGACCTCGACGGTGTCCGGCAGCCCTGCGGCGGCCGGGTCGCGGGACAGCGCCCGCACCTCGGCGCCGGCCGCCAGCAGAGCGGAAACGGCCTGCCGCCCGACGCGCCCGGTGGCGCCCGTGACCAAGATCATGACGTTCTCCCTCGTCAGAAGTACAGGGCGACCATCGTGAAACATGAACCTCGGTTGAGGTCAACATCGCAAGCCCGGATGTCGGCGGTGAATCACTTGCTCAGCGAAGCGTCATGTCAACTGGGAGAGGGGCGGGACGATTCAAGTCGCGACGAGTCGTGATCCCGGTAATTTATCTGGGCGTACAGAGATTTGTCCTCGGCGGAATTTATCGCGACATACATGACTCGGCCATCCACGATCTTCGTCGCCCCGGCGATGCAGCCAAAGCACATCCGGTCATATGATGGCGTTTCGGGGGTGAGATGCGACCAGCCCGCGGACCAGAAGCCACTCAGGAACTCCTCTGCCGGCCTTCCGCCGGCGAGACCGGCCTGAAGTTCCATTCCGTCGTTCCCCTCATCGCAGTCATTCCATTCTGACACCCTGCCGATGGCGCCGGCCGGGAACAGTTCGAAGGTCTCCGCTTTGAGCCGTGCGATTCGCTGGTCGACGGCCGAGACGCAGGCCTTCTGCTCCTCGTCCGCCGCGATCATCGAACATGCGCCGCAGGCGAGGCCGCCGAGCAGGGACGCGAGCAACAAGACGAACAGCGCGCGTCTCATGATATGGAGTTCCCCTCGATCTGGACCTGCCGAAATCTCGAAGGCGAGGGTGGCTGAATTGCGCGCGCCCCATACCCTGTCCGAGCCGCTCGGACCGGGGTGGCCGCGGCCCGTCCTCTTCCGAAAAGGGTAGCTTGCGGGCAAGGGAAACCGCTTCCGGATCGACCATAAGGGCGACAAATCGCGTGACCGGCTGGTTAGCGGGTTACGATCGTCTTCACGGGGATGTATCGACTTCGGGGTGATGGCTCTGCGTGCAGGGCCGCGATTTCGTCTGGGGGGCGGCATCATGGTGAACTCCTGGTGGGTCGGCAGGTGGCCGGTGGTGGATCCGGACATCCCCGAGGACGACAAACGGCGCATCGTCGGAAACAACGCGCTCGCCGACCGCCGTTTCACTCCCGGCAGCGCCGCGACCGCGTTCGCCGTCATCGGCGGAGTCATGTTCGTCGGCGCGCTCATCAGGCTGGCGCAGACGATGACCCGCGGCGACCTGTCGCCGGCCGACGGATCGCTGGTGATATCGGTCCTGCTGTTGACCGCCATCGCTGTGGGCGCGCCATGTGCTCGCCCGGCACCAGCCGCGGCAGATAACGCCCGATCGGCGCGTCCAGGTCGAGCCGGCCACGCTCCACCTGCCGCATGAGCGCGACCGACGTGAACGCCTTGGTGACACTGCCGACGCGGTGGTACATCCCCGGCGTCACGGGCCTGCCGGTGCGCACGTCGGCGACGCCGGAGGCTCCCGCCCATCGCGCGTCGCCGTCCCGGACGCTGGAGTACACGATTTCCAATCGGCCACACCGTCCGCGAGGTCCGTGCCGGTGAAGGGATGGACGCCGGACGTCCTCAGCGCTCAGCGGCCGGGGTCGGGGTCGCGGGACGGGCGGAGGCGGGCCTTGTCCTCCATGTGGGCCTTGTCGTCCTTGTCGCCGGGCCGCGGGTCCGGGCCGCCGTCCTTCGGTCCGCCGTTCTTCGGCGCGCCGTGTTCCTTGCTCCCGTGTTCCTGGTCGCCGTGCGCGCCGCCGTCGCGTTCGCGGGCGTCGCGCGGGGCGCCCTTGGCGGACGGGAACGGCCACGGGTTCGGGCGGCAGCCCTGCAACGACTTGGTCTGCTGCGTCATCACCGGGGCGAGTGCGCCGCGCTTCGGGCACGACCGGTGCCCGTGCCCGAGGGCGTGGCCGACCTCATGGTTGATCACGTACTGGCGGTAGGCGATGAGGTCGCCGTGGTATCCGGGGATGGCGCTGCCCCATCGCTTCGCGTTGATGACCGAACGTCCGCCGTTCCAGCAGGAGAGCTCGCCGAACGTCAGCAGCGGGCGGCAGTTCTCGTTCGTCATCGCGGGGCTGCTCAGCGCCACGCGGAACCGCACCGGCCCGTGGTCGACCCGCTTGAACCGCTGGTGGCCGCGGCCCCAGCTCCGGGGGTCGTTCAGCGTCCGGTGCACCATGGCGGCGAACTCCTCCGGGTCGAACGGGAGCCCGCGTTCGACCTCGACGAGGTAGCGGATCACCTTGCCGTGGCCGCCGGCCGGCGGGCGCGCGACTCCCTTGACCACCTTGTAGCGGCCCTTCGCCGAGTACGGGACCCGGACGACCACCGGCTGCTTGCCGAAGCCCGCGTCCGGGTCGCGGTCGTCGTCCGGGCCGGTGGTGGAGTCCGGCGCCTCCGGCCTGGCGGCGGGAGGAGTCGTACCGGCGGACGGGGTCGTGCCGGTGGCCGGGATGGAGGCGTGGGGGGTGCCGCCGACCGGTCGTCCGGGCGAGGAGGGGGCCGCCGCGGCGGGAGAGCCCGCCGCCGAGGGGGTGGCGGCCGGCAGCCGCGCGGCCGAGCCCACCGCGGAGTCCTGGCCGCCGGGCAGGGCGGCGAAACCGCCCAGCAGGCAGGCGGCGATCGTCAACGCCATGATGAAAGCCCCGAGTTTCCACGTGCGACGCGTACGAGGCGGGATATTTCCGGACATCGTCGGGGAAGCCTAGTACTGATCGCCTCATTGATCACCTTAGGCCTCTCACACCACGAAATCGGGCGGGACACGCCGCCGGCGTGAGTCCCCGCCCGATGATGCGGACCGACCGGAAGTGCGGGCCGGATCCGCCGCATCCCGGGACGGCGGCCCTGTGCGCACAGCGGGGGCGGCCGTCCCGTCGCGCCGGTGTGGGACGCGGCCCGCTCAGCCGCCGTGCGCGCCGTGGAACGGCGTGGTGATCCCCTGATACGCCAGGTGGAGCACCATGCCCTGGTCGGCGTGGCTCAGGTTGTGGCAGTGGTTCATCCACAGACCCGGGTTGCCCGCGCGGAACGCCACCTGCCACACCTCCCCCGGACGGACGTCGAAGGTGTCCATCTCCAGCGGGCTGCCCGCCGGAGGGCGCCCGTCGCGGGAGAGCACCAGCACGCGATGGCCGTGCAGGTGCCAGGGATGGGTCTCCCGGCCCCGGTTCACCACCGTCATCCGGACGACGTCGCCCTCGCGGACGAGCTGTGTCGGGACGGACGGGAACGCGTGCCCGTTCACCGTGTGCGCGTACAGCGGCCGGCCCTCCGACAGCGCGAGCCCCTGGTCCAGTACCAGCGTGAAGTCACGGTCGTACCGCCCGGTCAGGTCGTCCCGCCGCGCGTCCCCCGGCGTGCCGTACCGCAGAAGGTCCAGCTCCGGCCACGCCGCCGTCCGGGGAACGACCACCGGCCCCGCCTGCGGCCCCGGACCGGCGCCCGGTCGCGTACCAGCGGCGGGAGCGGCGGCGGTGAGCCGCAGGGCGGCCGCGCGGTCGTCCACGGCGAGCACGACCGGCGCGCCCGGCGGCATGGTGAAGGACAGGTCGTAGCGGCCGCCCGCGGGCAGGCGCAGCCCCACCTGGCCCAGCTCGCCGGGGCCGTGCAGATCGGAGCCGTCCACGGCCACCAGGCGGTACCGGGCGCCCGCGAGCGCGAACCGGTGCGGGGTGTTGTCGGTGTTGACCAGCCTCAGCCGCACGGGCGTGCCGGGCGCCGCGTGCCACTCGACCGGCTGGTCATGGTCGCCCACCACGGTCCGCCCGGCGAACGTGTGCGCCAGCAGCGTCAGATCGACACCCGAGGCCGCGGTCTCGCCGGGGGTCGCCGGTGTGCGCGGCGTGACCACCAGGGCGCCGTACAAGCCCATCTTCACGCCCTGGTCGGACACCTCGTGCGTGTGGTACCAGTACGTGCCCACCTGGTCGGCGAGGAACCGGTACACGAACTCCTGCCCGGGCCGCACGGCGTCCTGCGTCAGGCCGGGCACCCCGTCCTCCCCGGAGGGCACGTCGTAACCGTGCCAGTGCAGGGTCACCCCGCGCGCGATGTCCGCGTTGCGCAGGCGTACCTCGATCAGGTCGCCCTCGGCGGCGGTGATCGGCGGGCCGGGAACGGTCCCGTTGAACGTCCACGCGGCCACCTTCCGCCCGGAGGACAGGGTGATCGTGGCCGTGCGCGCCGTCAGCTCGTACCGGCGGACCGTGCCGCCCGGCGCCGGCGCGGCGGGCCCGCGCAGCGCGGTCACCGGCCGGTCGTCCTGTGCCACGCCGGCCGCATGCACCCCCGCCGGGTTCCCCCTGCCATCACTTTCGCCGGCCATCCGCATGGCTTCGTGCCCACCCGGCATGCGCATGGTGTCCGGGGCGGCGACGGCCGGGCCGCCGCCGGTGTCGACCCCGTCCGCGGGCAGGAACGCGAGCCCGGCTCCGGCGAGCATGGCCACGACGGTCGCCGCCACGGCGACCCGCGTCCCGCGGACGCGGGCGCCGGGGGACAGGAACCGCTGGGTGGTCAGCACCGCGGCGGCCACGAGCGCCGCCGTGACGACCACGGTGCTCCACGTCGCGGGATATCCCAGCAGCAACGTGACCACCGGCCCGGCCGCCGCCGCGTACCCGGCTCCGAACAACGCCAGGACCGCGCGTGGCCCCACCGTCCCTCCCGAACCGGACCCGGCCGCCGGCCCGACTCTGCCCGCCGGTCCCGTTTCCGCCGAAGGCTCCGCCTCGGCCGCCGGTCCCGGTACGGTCGCCGGCTCAGCCTCGGCTGCGGCTCCAGATACCGTCGCCGGCTCCTCGACCGCCCGCGCCCCCGCGACGTGCGGTGCCGTGGCCGTCGGCTTCGTGCGGGCGGCCCCGAAGCCGCCGAGCCCACCCTGACCAGTGCGCAGTGCCGCTCTGACCAGCGGCGGAGCGGCGAGCACGGCGGCCGCGACCGTGCCCGCCGCCAGAAGCGGCAGCGTCAGGGTGATCTTCTCCTGGACGAACCACCAGCCGGCGCCCGCGAGCGCCAGGACGAGTCCGCCCTTGGCCAGCGACGCCAGTACCGCCAGGACGAGCAGAGCGGCGGCCACCCTGACACGGCGGGCGGCCGCCGCCGCGCCGGCGCCCAGCCATGCCACCGCGGCGAGCACCCCGGCGAGCAGGTCGAGCGCCATGAGCGCTTCGACGCTCACGAGGACCGTGCCGCGGATTCGCCGCTCAGAGGACCTGAGGTCCGCGCGGCGGCGGCGCCGGCACCCTCGGAGCCGCGCGGGGCGACGGCGAGCGTGCGGGCGTTGCGGAACACCATGCCGGCCGCCCCCATGACCGCCATGCCGTTGAGCCCGTGCAGGCCCAGGATGACGAGCGCGGTCGTGGTGGTGTTGCCGGCGGCGTCGTTCAGCACCCGGCCGAGCACGACGATCAGAGCCTGGACGATCACCAGGCCGAACGGCAGCAGGGCCGTCGCCACCTGCCGCCCGGGCGCGCGGGAAACGGCGGCGGCCACGGTGACCAGCAGTGACAGCAGCGGGATGATCATCATGCCGGTCGCGCTGTGCAGCGCGAACGAGTTGTCGTCCTGCGGCTTGGCGAACGCGCCTACCGCGGCGAAGTAGAACTGTGCCACTACGGCGGCCAGCAGCAATCCGGCAAGCGCTACGTAGATTTTGCGCATCGCGTGCTCCCTTCAGAGCTTGGTGGGGGTACTGCCGATGCTGTTCCACCCGCCGCTCGGCGTCGTCCCCCCTCCAGCGACACGTCGCGTACTCCCGAGGGAGTACGCGGACCGCACCGGGACCGCCCCCCGGACGTAGCGGAGGCGATCCGCGCTCGCGCGCCCCGCCGTACGCCCGTGGACGGCCGGCCGGGCATCGGCGGGATAGACGAAGACCTCCGGCCGGGTGGAGAGGTCGTCTCCACCGGTCCGGAGGTCTTCTTGTGAATCGGGTGTCAGCCTCGGCGCGTCACCAGTCGCTGCCGAGTGCGGCCGCTACCTGGTCATGCCCGGGTCCACCTCTGGTTGGCGGATCCGTTGCAGGAGCTGACGGTCACGGTGGAGGTGTTGCCGGTGCCGTTGGCGTTGAGGCAGAGGTTGTTGGCGCCGTTGGTGATGGTGCCGTTGGAGTTGAACGTCCACTGCTGGTTGCTGTTGGTGTGGCAGTCCCAGATCTGGACGCGGGTGCCCGAGCCGGCGTTGGTCGGGGAGTCCAGGCACTTGCCGAGGGTCTCCAGCCGGCCGGAGTCGTAGGTGAAGCGCTGGTTGGCGTTGGTGTGGCAGTCGTAGATCTGCATCAGCGTGCCGTTGGCGGTGGCGCTGTTGGGCGAGTCCACGCACCGGCCCGCCGCCTCGTTGCGCAGCCGGAAGTCGGACCCGGGGGTCGGAGTGGCGGTCGGCGTCGGGGTGACGGTCGGGGTCACGGTCGGCGTCGGGGTGGGCGTCGGGTTGGGGGTGGCGTTGTTCAGGGCGTTGAGGACCGCGTCGTAGGCGGGCTTCTTGTTGTTGCCGCTGAACAGCAGCGGGGTGTCGCCGGAGCGCCAGGAGTCCTGGTCGCGGACGCCCCACACGGTGATGCCGGCGCAACGGGCCACCGCCAGGCAGTCGTTCACCACGGCGGCGTAGGTCTGCGCGGAGGCGCCCTGGATGTCCAGCTCGGTGATCTGAACGTCCACGCCGAGGGCGGCGAAGCTGGAGATGGTGGTGCGGTAGTTGCTGTTGTAGGGGCTACCGCTGTTGAAGTGCGACTGCAGGCCGACGCAGTCGATCGGGACGCCGCGCTGCTTGAAGTCGCGGACCATGTTGTAGACGCCCTGCGTCTTGGCCCAGGACCAGTTGTCGATGTTGTAGTCGTTGTAGCAGAGCTTGGCGGCCGGGTCGGCCGCCCGGGCGGTGCGGAACGCGACCTCGATCCAGTCGTTGCCCGTCCGCTGGAGGTTGGAGTCGCGCCTGCCGCCGGAGTTGCCGTCGGCGAACGCCTCGTTCACCACGTCCCAGGCGTAGATCTTGCCCTTGTAGTGGTTCATCACGCCGTTGATGTGGTCGATCATCGCCTGGCGGAGGCTGCTGCCCGACAGTGACTGCATCCAGCCCGGCTGCTGGGAGTACCAGGCCAGCGTGTGCCCGCGCACCCGCTTGCCGTTCTGCACGGCCCAGTTGTAGATGCGGTCGGCGTTGGTGAAGTTGAACTGGCCCCGGTTCGGCTCGGTGGCGTCGATCTTCATCTCGTTCTCGGCCGTCACCATGTTGAACTCGCGGTTCGCGATGGTGGTGTACGCCGAGTCGCCCAGCTTGCCGGCGGCGATGGCGGTGCCGAAGTACCGGCCGCTCTGCGCGGCCGCGGCGCCCAGCGTGCTCGCCGCGGCGCCCGCGGGCGACGGCGCCGACAGCGCCGTGATCGTGCCGAGAAGTCCGAGAGTGCCCGCGAGCAGGATCCGGCCGAGACCGCTGCGCGATCGCCGGAACCGATCCGAGTAGGTGGCCTTCGTGCTCATCCTTGAGCCTCCAAGTGAGTCGCGAGATGGCGAAAACTCGGCGCCGCCCTGCTGGATCGACGTCCGACCCCCGTGGCAGTCCAAGGCCCCTGCCACCACCGGCCCGGCGGGCACAGGGCGCCTCGGGGACTCAGTGTGGAAACCTCCCCGAAACATGTCAAGACCGCTGTGAAACTTTCGGAGGCGCTGTCTCGCGTTGACGTCCGCGAACATGCTCCGACATCGGCCTCGTCGTCGATCTCGTCATGCTGAGGAACATCATGGTTGAAACTTTCAGCACAATCGCGCCCGGCGGGTCGGCAAGGAACTCGCGGACCTGCCGGGCCCCGCCGGTCGTCTACTCCTCGTCCCTGCCGTCGTCGTCACCGTCGCGGTCGGGCGGGCGGTGTCCGGCCTCGGCGAGCTGTGACAGGTGGGCGAGCAGGCGGGTCAGCGCGGGCCCGGGGGTGAACTCCCCGTTGCGCTCGGCCTGGGCGAGGTCGCCGACGATCCGGCGGAGGCGGTCGGCCGCTTCGCGGTCGTCTCGGCCGCCGTGACCGTGTTTTTCAGGTCTTCCAGGTCTTCCGGGTCCTCTGTCGCCCCGGCCGAGCCTGGCGCGGGCCTCGGCGATGGCGTGCTGGACCTTCCCGGCGATGCGAGGGTCGAGCCGGCCCTGGTCGACCGCCCAGCTCAGCCCCTGCGCGAGCTGGGCGAGCAGGACGCGCGGATCGTCCGACAGCCGCCTCGGCCCGACGGCCACCACGGAGGACGGCGAGGGCGAGGCGATGGGGGACCCCGGAGGCGACACCGGCGCGGAGCCGGACGGGATCGGGGACCCGGAGGCGGACGGTGCGGCCGCCGCGGCGGCCGGGCCGGGCGTCGTGGCCGGCCCGGGGCGCAGGAGCGCGAAGGCGAGCACCGCGACGAGCGCGACCGCCGAGACGCCCGCGGCGGTGACGACGGGCGTGCGTTCGCCGCGTGTGGTGGGCGTGGCGGTGGTGGTGGGCGGCGGGCCGGTGAGGAGCCGGGACACCTGGTCGGCGGCCGGGCGGGCGGCGGGGTCCTTGGCCAGCAGGCGCATCAGCAGGTCGTCCAGGACGGGCGGCACGTCGGGGCGCGTCCGGCTCGCCGGCGGGGGCGGGGCCTCGACGTGCTGGTGCAGCACCGCCGTGGGGGCGGCCGCGCGGAACGGCACGTGCCCGGCCAGCAGTTCGTACAGCATGCACCCGAGCGCGTACATGTCGGACGCCGGCCCGGCGTCGCGGCCGAGGACGCGCTCGGGGGCGAGGTAGGCGCTCGTGCCGACGATCAGGCCGGTGCCGGTGAGCGCCGCCGCCTCGCCGGCCAGTCGTGCGATGCCGAAGTCGACGACCTTGACCGTGCCGTCGGCCGTGATCAGCAGGTTGGCGGGCTTGACGTCACGGTGGACGACGCCCAGCCGGTGCGCGGCGGCCAGGCCGGCGGCCGCCTGGGCTCCGACGCGGATCACCTCGTCGACGCCGAGCCGCCCCGCGGCGGCGAGGTGGTCGGCGAGGCTGCGTCCCTCGATGAGCTCCATGACGAGGAAGAGCCGGTCGCCCGCCTGGCCGAAGTCGTGGACGGCGACGACGTTGACGTGGTTCAGCCTCGCGGTGACCTGCGCCTCCTGCCGGAACCGCGCGGCGGCCGACGAGCCGGCGGCCTCGGCCGGCAGCAGCTTGACCGCGACGGGTCGGTTGAGGACCTCGTCGGTGGCCCGCCAGACCTCGCCCATGCCTCCGCGCCCGAGAGGCTCGTCCAGCCGGTATCGGGCCGCCAGCAGCACGCGAAACGCCTTCCTTCTCATGCCCGGCGGGCCGTGCGTCCCCCGGTGCGATGATGCGCGCCGTTGTCGACGAAAGGCCGTCAGGACGGCACAAAGGCGATCTTGAACCGCCACGGCGTCCCAGGATACCGATCGCGGACGGCCGTCGAGCGTGCCCGCCGCCGCCTGTGGACGGCGTGGTCGCCGCTCCGGACGGAGCGGGCCGCATGGAGACTTGACGTTGGATAGTTAGACTATCTAACGTAGGAGGTGGCGCTGACGCGACGGCCGGAGCCCCGGCCTCTCTCGCGGGCTCAGCGGTCCCCGGTCTTCGCAAGGAGTGCACGACGATGGTTCAGGACCCCGGTTTCGCGCGGCGGATGTGGCACCAGCTCGAACCGGTGCACGCGCCCTTCTGGTACGCGCCCGAGGTGTTCGCCGAGGCCGCGGCCCTGGGGTTGCCGGTGGACACCCGGTGGCCGAGCTACTTCGCCTGGCGTTCTGCGCCGTTGGGCGAGGCCTCCGCCGAGCTGGTGGCCGCGACGTTCTACAGCTTCAGCCCGCGCACGGTCGCCGAGCACGTGCCCGCCGCGTGGACCGTCGCCCCCGCGCACAATGTGCTGGAGGCGCGGCTGCGCGCCGTGGACGCGATGTACCGGGCGATGCTCGGCGGTGACGTCGGCGCCCCAGGGCTCGCCGAGGCGGCGCTGCTGGCCAGGGAGGCGGCGGAGGCGGCGGGCACCGGAGGCCGTCCGCTCGCCGCCGCCAACGCCGCGCTGCCGTGGCCGGACGAGCCGCACCTGGTGTTGTGGCAGGCCATCGGCGTCCTGCGCGAGCACAGGGGGGACGGGCACATCGCCGCGCTGGTCACCGCCGGACTCGACCCGTGCGAGGCGCTGGTCTCCATGGCCGCGATCGGCGGCGCCCCGCGCGAGACGTTCGCCGCTCGCGGGTGGACCGCGCAGGAGTGGGACGCCGCCCGCGACCGCCTCGCGTCCCGCGGCCTGGTGGACGCGGACGGCACGGCGACCGAGAGCGGCCGGCGGGTGCGTGAGGACGTCGAGCGGCTCACCGACGACCTGGCGATCGAGCCGTGGCGGGCGATCGGCACGGCGAAGGCCGAGCGCCTCGCCGAGCTCACCACGCCCCTTCTGATCGCCGCGCTGGAGTCCGGCCTGCTCCCCGCCGCCAACACCCTGGGCATCGGCAAGGTCCCCACGCCCCCCCCGATGACCCGGCGATCACGCGGATGACCACGCCGTGACGTCCCACCTCCGCCGCCGGCGGCCGCACCCCCGGTCACGGACGCCCGGCGGCGCCGGAGGCCTCCCAGTCGCGCCGGTACTCATCCCAGTCGGCGGCCGTGGCGGCGAAGTCCACGTACAGCGCGACGCCGAAACCCGGGCGGTCGGCGCCCGTCCCGAGCCCGAGGCGCACGCCGCGTACGGCGGCGGCGACGGTCTCGGCGGAGGCGTGGCGGAGCAGGTTGTCGTCGTGGTAGGCGGGCAGTCCCATGAGCAGCCGGGTGCCCGCGGGGACCGCGGCCAGGGCCAGCCGGGTCTGCCGCCGGACGTACCCGGTGTACAGGGCCTCGGTGGGCTGGGCGGTGTCGTAGCTCATCACCGCGACCTGGTCGAGGCGGCGGGCCACCTGGGTCAGGTAGCCGGACGTCCACCACTTGGGATGGCCGAGCAGCGCGTTGCCGGCGAGGGCGACGCCGGGAAGCGGCTCGATGTGGTGCACGGACATCGACAGCACGCCCCGGGCGGGCGGGATGGCCGCGCGCGTGCGGTCGAGCAGGTCCAGCAGCCCCCGGTCTCCGTCGGGCACAGGCTCGAAGTTGTAGTGGACGCCGTCGAACCCGGCGGCGATCGCCTGCTCGGCCGCCCGCACGACGTTCGCCCGCACGGACGGCGAGCCGAGGTCGAGCTTCCCGGGGTCCACGAGCTGGCCGAGCCAGGCGTGGACGCGCAGGCCGGGGACGGCCCGGTGGAGCGCGCCGATCGCCCACGCCGCGCGGGGGTACAGCGAAGCGCGAAGGGTGCCGTCGAGTTCCAGGGGCCCGGTGTGCAGGTACACGTCCCCGATGCCGCCGCCCCGCAGGCGCCCGGCGAGCGCGGCGAGCTCGCGTTCCCCGTTCCGCCCGTCCACCCATGCGTGCCCGAGCCAGATCGCGTCCTGGCCGGGGGACGGCCGGCGTGCTCCCGGCTCGCCGGACCCCAGCAGGTAGAACCAGGCGCCGCTCACCACCAGCAGCAACGGCGGGATCGACAGCGATCCCACGATCCAGCGCCTGACCCGACTCATCCGACCGACCGACACACCTGTATACAACCGGGTATTCGCCTCCCTCGCGCACCCGCGGCCCCCGCCGTCGCGGAGGCCGCGGCCGACGGGACGCGGATGAGCGGCGCCGGTTCCGCCGGGGCGCGAGTCAGCGGTGCCGGTTCCGGGTGCCGGAGGAATACTGAGAGGCTCAAGGTATGCGGATCGATCTGCACGCGCACTCCACCGCCAGCGACGGCACCGACACTCCCGCCGGGCTGATGGCGCGGGCCGCCGCGGCCGGGCTGGACGTGGTGGCGCTCACCGACCACGACACCACGGCCGGGTGGGAGGCGGCGACGGCCGCCGTCCCCGCCGGCCTGACCCTCGTGCCGGGCGCGGAGCTGTCGGGACGCTGGTACGGCGAGCCCTCGGTCGGACTGCATCTGCTGGCCTACCTGTTCGACCCCGCCCACCGGCCGCTGGCCGAGGAGCTGGCCAAGGTCCGCCGGTCCCGCGACCACCGCAGCGCGAAGATCGTCGCGCTGCTGAACGCCGACGACATCGACGTCACGCTCTCGGAGGTCCACGGGTACGCGAAGGGCGGCACGGTGGGGCGGCCGCACATCGCGCGGGCGCTGGTGCGGCGGGGCCTGGTCGGCTCGGTCGACGAGGCGTTCGCCCCCGAGTGGCTGGGACGCCGCTACCGGCTGCCGAAGACCGACATCGACGTGCTGACCGCCATACGGCTGGTGACGGAGGCGGGCGGGGTGTCGGTGCTGGCGCATCCGAGGGCGGGCAGCCGCGGCCACATCATCCCGGACGCGCTGATCGCCGCCCTCGCGGAGGCGGGCCTGTGGGGGGTGGAGGCCGACCACCCCGACCACACGCCCGGCGACCGCGAGCACGTGCGCGCGCTCGCCCGGGACCTGGGCCTGCGGGTCACCGGGTCGAGCGACTACCACGGCGAGAACAAGACCGTCCGCCTGGGCGCCTTCACCACCGGCCGCGAGGTCTACGACGAGCTGGTCTCCACCGCCACCGGCACCGCCCCGGTGCGGGGCGCCTGACCGGGACGGGGGGCCGGCGCCGGCGGCCCGTCGCCGCGGCGCCGAAGACCCGTCCCGTCGGCGGCGCAGGGTCAGATCGGGTCCGCCGGGAGGGCGGCGTATTCGCGGCGGACGGTGGCGAGGAGCGGGTCGTCCAGGGACAGGGCGGCGCCCTCGATGAAGCGGACGGGGCGGGGACCGGCGGCGGCGTCGGTGATGAAGGCGGCGTCCATCGCGGCCAGGTCGTCGGTGTCGATCTCGGCGGTGTCCGACGGGACGCCGGCGCGGCGCAGCGCCTCGTCGACCAGGCGCATGGTCACCCCGTTGAGCCGGTCGTACCGCGGCCACAGGACGCCGCCGTCCCGGACGAACCCGATGTTCCAGGTGGGCCCCTCGGTGACCTGGGAGCGGGCGTTGACGAACAGCGCGTCGTCGTGGCCTTCGAGCTGGGCGAACCGCCGTCGGAGCAGCGCGCCGAACATGCCCGAGTGCTTGACCTGCGGCATGTCGCGCTCGTACTCGGCGAGGCCGAGCGCGGGCGGCGGCCGGTCGGCCGGGACGGGCCGGGTGGTGACCAGGATCTCGGGCCGGGCCTTGGCCCCCGGGTGCGCCAGGTCGAACTCGGGGTCGAAGACGGTGACCCGCACGATCACCGGCGACGGCGTCGCGGACGCCGCGCGGCGGACCAGGTGGCGCACCCGCTCAAGGTCGAGCTCGACGCCGTGCAGGACGCGGCAGTCGCCGAGGAGCCGGTCGAGGTGCAGTGACAGGCCGCGGACGTGCTGGTCGTCGACCCGCATGGTGGTGAAGTGCCCGTAGTTGTGCAGCGCGAGCGGGCCGAGCTCGCCGGGGGTCACGGGACGTCCGTTCAGCTCCATCATGCGGTCATCCTGGCACCTTCCCGGGCCTGCCCGGACCCGCCGGCGGCCTTGTTCGCCGGAGGCGTGACCGCCGCCGCGAACGCCCGGTCCGGTAAGGCGCTTTTCCCCTCCCGGGCCGCCGGTGATGGTCTAAACCAATGGCCTCGCCGTGGCCCCCGGAGTTATGCGCGGAGAATGATCCGGGAATTGGTATGTACCAATGCGGGACCAGGCCCGACTTTCCGCGGACATCCCGGCGCCGGGACGAGTGGATTAGACCGCTATATTGAGGTCTAGCAGGGCGAACACCTCCACGGCGGGTGGGTGACGTTTCCTCCGGTTAATTGTCGGTAGAGTCCCCGGAACGAGGCGGAATCGTACGCCATAGGTGTCGGTGAAGGAGTCCCAGTGCCCAAATACGTATACGGGTTCACCGAAGGCAACAAGGATCTCAAGGAGCTCCTCGGTGGCAAAGGCGCCAATCTCGCTGAGATGACGAACCTGGGTCTTCCCGTGCCACCGGGGTTCACGATCACGACGGAGGCGTGCCGCCGGTTCCTGGCCGGCGGCGGGGTGCCCGAAGGGCTGTGGGACGAGGTCGACGAGCACCTGCGCGCGATGGAGGACCGCATGGGCAAGCGCCTCGGCGCCGCCGGGGACCCGTTGCTGGTCAGCGTCCGCTCCGGCGCGAAGTTCTCCATGCCGGGGATGATGGAGACCGTCCTCAACATCGGTCTCAACGACGAGTCCGTCCACGGGCTGGCCGAGCAGGCCGGCGACGAGCGCTTCGCCTGGGACTCCTATCGCAGGCTCATCCAGATGTTCGGCAGGACTGTGCTGGGCATCGAGGGCGACCGGTTCGAGGGCGCCATCGAGGACGCCAAACGGCACAACGGCGTGTCCAGCGACCTCGACCTCACCGCGTCCGACTTCCACCGCCTCGTGGAGACCTTCAAGGGCATCGTCAAGGACGAGACGGGCGGCGAGTTCCCCGCCGATCCGCGCACCCAGCTGCGCATGGCGGTCGAGGCGGTCTTCGAGTCGTGGAACGCTCCTCGCGCGGTCGTCTACCGCCGCCAGGAGCGCATCCCCGCCGGCCTCGGC
The DNA here is from genome assembly GCF_055586705.1 of Sphaerisporangium sp. NPDC049457. Taxonomy (NCBI): domain Bacteria; kingdom Bacillati; phylum Actinomycetota; class Actinomycetes; order Streptosporangiales; family Streptosporangiaceae; genus Sphaerisporangium; species Sphaerisporangium sp. NPDC049457. The sequence continues at coordinate 510,030 of NZ_JBVJHR010000002.1, forward strand.
ACGGCCGTCAACATCGTCGCGATGGTCTTCGGCAACCTCGGCATGGACTCCGGCACCGGCGTCGCCTTCACCCGCGACCCCGGTACCGGCAACCAGGGCGTGTACGGCGACTACCTGCAGAACGCCCAGGGCGAGGACGTCGTCGCCGGCATCCGCAACACGATCCCGCTGCAGGAGCTGGAGAAGATCGACGCCGGCTCCTACCACGCGCTCGTCGACATCATGCGGACGCTGGAGAACCACTACCGCGACCTGTGCGACATCGAGTTCACGATCGAGCGCGGCAGGCTGTGGATGCTGCAGACCCGCGTCGGCAAGCGCACCGCCGAGGCGGCGTTCCGCATCGCGACCCAGCTCGTCGACCAGGGCCTCATCGACATGGACGAGGCCGTCGAGCGCGTCTCCGGCGACCAGCTCGCGCAGCTGATGTTCCCGAGGTTCGCCGGGCACGACGACCTGCGGCCGATCGCCAAGGGCATGAACGCCTCGCCGGGCGCGGCCGTGGGCAAGGCGGTGTTCAGCTCCGAGCGCGCCGAGGAACTGGCCGCCCAGGGCGAGGACGTCATCCTCGTCCGCCGTGAGACCACCCCCGACGACCTCGCCGGCATGATCGCCGCTCGGGGCGTGCTGACCAGCAGGGGCGGCAAGACCTCGCACGCCGCCGTCGTGGCCCGCGGCATGGGCAAGACCTGCGTGTGCGGGGCCGAGCAGCTCGACGTCGACACCAGGGAACGGCGGTTCACCGCCCCCGGCGGCGTGGTCGTGCAGGAGGGCGATGTCATCTCGATCGACGGATCCACCGGCGAGGTGTACCGCGGCGAGGTGCCCGTCATGGCCTCGCCCGTCGTCCGGTACTTCGAGGGCACAGGCCGCTCCGAGGGGACGGGCGAGCCGTCCGACGACCTCGTCCGGGCCGTGCACCGGGTCATGGTGCACGCCGACGGGCGGCGCCGCCTGGAGGTCCGCGCCAACGCCGACACCCCCGAGGACGCCGAGCGGGCGCGCAGGTTCGGCGCGCAGGGCATCGGGCTCTGCCGCACCGAGCACATGTTCCTGGGCGAGCGCCGCCGGCTCGTCGAAGACCTGATCCTCGCGGTGTCCGGCGAGGAGCGCCAGGCGGCCCTGGACGCGCTGGAGCCTCTGCAGAGGGTCGACTTCGCCGGCATCCTCGCGGCGATGGACGGCCTGCCGGTCACGATCCGCCTCATCGACCCGCCGTTGCACGAGTTCCTGCCCGACCTCACCGCGCTGTCGGTGAAGGTCGCCCTGGACGGCGACGGCGCCTCCGGCCGCGACCGCAGGCTGCTCGTGGCGGTCAGGCGGCTGCACGAGGAGAACCCGATGCTCGGCCTGCGCGGTGTGCGGCTCGGGCTCGTGATCCCGGGCCTGTTCGCCATGCAGGTGCGGGCCATCGCCCAGGCGGCGGCCGAGCGCCGCGCCGCGGGCGGCGACCCCCGGGCCGAGATCATGATCCCGCTGGTCGGGGCGGTGCAGGAGCTGGAGCACGTCCGGGACGAGGCTGAGCGGATCCTGCGGGAGGCCGGGGTCGAGGCCGCGATCGGCACGATGATCGAGGTGCCGCGCGCGGCGCTGACCGCGGGCCAGATCGCCGAGGCCGCGCACTTCTTCTCCTTCGGCACCAACGACCTCACCCAGATGACCTGGGGGTTCTCCAGGGACGACGTCGAGCACGCCTTCTTCTCCCGCTACCTCGACCTCGGGATCTTCGGGGTCTCGCCGTTCGAGAGCATCGACCGCGAGGGCGTCGGCCGGCTGATGTCCATCGCCGTGGAGGAGGGCAGGTCCACCCGTCCCGACCTCAAGATCGGCATCTGCGGCGAGCACGGCGGCGACCCCGAGTCGGTCCGTTTCTGCCACGAGATCGGCCTGGACTACGTGTCCTGCTCGCCGTTCCGCGTCCCGGTCGCCCGACTGGAGGCGGGACGCGCCGCCGCCTCGGCCCGCGGCGAGGGCGACTCACGCTGACCTGCCGAACTGGGCCGGGGGAGCGCCGGAGCCCCGTTCACCTCCGCCGGCTCTGCCGCCGGAGTCTCCGGCCCCCGGGGTACCGCGCCACCCCGGGGGCCGGCCTCCGGCAGGGGTGGCATAGGGGGCGGGTGACCTGCGGGGAAAGACGAAATGCGCCGGACATCGCGAGTTTCCTGCATGTTTGTCATGTACCGCCCATAGCGGGGGTAGCATCCCCGCTACCGATGACAGGCTACGACGAAGCAGATCAGGCCAGATGGGTGCCGGAACCTCCCGGCAACCCCGAGCGAAGCGCGTTCGAGCGCGACCGGGCACGGGTGCTGCACAGCGCCGCGCTGCGGCGGCTGGCCGCCAAGACCCAGGTCGTCGGGCCGGGTGAGATCCCCGACCACGGCCGCCACATCCCGCGCACCCGCCTGACCCACTCCCTGGAGTGCGCCCAGATCGGCCGCGAGATGGGCAAGGCGCTCGGCTGCGACCCCGACCTGGTGGAGACCGCCTGCCTCGCCCACGACCTCGGCCACCCCCCGTTCGGGCACAACGGCGAGACGGCGCTGAACGAGCTCGCGGCCCGCTGCGGAGGCTTCGAGGGCAACGCCCAGAGCCTGCGGCTGCTGACCCGCCTGGAGGCCAAGGTCCTCACCGGCGACGGCCGCAGCGCCGGGCTCAACCTCGCCCGCGCGAGCCTCGACTCGTCGCTGAAGTACCCGTGGACCTCCGCCCACGGCCCGAAGTTCGGCGTCTACCCCGACGACCTGCCCGTCTTCGACTGGGTCAGGCTGGGCGCGCCCGAGGGGAGGGTCAGCTTCGAGGCGCAGGTCATGGACTGGTCCGACGACGTGGCCTACTCCGTGCACGACCTTGAGGACGCCCTGCACTCCGGGCATCTCACCCCGCGGATGCTGCTCGACCCGGGGGAGCGGCGGGAGGTGTGCGAGCGCACGCTCAAGTGGTACGCGGGCGACTCCTGCCTGACCGAGCTGGAGGAGACGCTGACCCGCCTGGTCGCCGAGCCGCTGTGGCCTCGGCGCTTCGAGGAGACCATGGCCGACCTGGTGGCGATCAAGTCCTTCACCAGCGCGCTGATCGGCCGGTTCTGCCTGTCGGCCCAGGAGGCCACGATGCAGGCGTACGGCCGGGGACGCACCAGGTACGGCGCCGACCTCATCGTGCCGCGGGTCACCCGGCTGGAGTGCGCGCTGCTCAAGGGCGTCACCGCGCACTACGTGATGTCACGCGCGGACCACCACGCCAACCAGGCGCGCCAGCGCGAACTGATCGCCGAGCTGGCATCCATGATCATGCTGGGCGCTCCCGGGACGCTGGAGCCCGCGCTGCGCCAGGCCTTCGCCGGCGCGGCCGACGACGCGGCGCGGCTGCGCGTGGTGATCGACCAGATCGCCTCGCTCACCGACGGCAGCGCCGTCGCCCTGCACCGCTCCCTGGGCTCGCGCGTCTGACGCCTCCGGCGCGCCGGCGGTGTAAGTTCCACGGCCGCGCGATGGTGGGCCGCGAGGTGAGCTGGGTGAAGGCCCGGGACCGGCGCCCCGGCGGCCCTGGGCCGTTGCCGCGCCGCGCGCGCCGACCTAGCGTCGAGGACCGGTCGCGACGTCGTTCATCCTCCCGCCCACGGCGCCACGCACGCGCGCCCGGCTCCTCCGGCGACACCATCGTCCACCTCGTCGGCACCGAGGGCGGCCCGACCGGCGTGCCCGGTCGCGTAGCGGCCCCGGTCATTCCCGCACCGAGGAAGGACGATCACATGCCCAGGTTGAGAGCGATCATCATGGGGGCGGTGGCGGCCCTGGTCATCGGAGGCGTCGCGCCGCTCCCGGCGACGGCGGCGACCGGCGACGGCTCGCCGACCGACGCCAACATCTCCTTCACCGGCCGCTGGGACACCAGGAACCCCGCGGCCTACACGCCGTACTGGGCGGGCGCGTACTTCACCACCGGCTTCACCGGGACGACGGTCAAGCTCAAGCAGCGCAACACCATCGATCTGTACTACAGCATCGACAACGGCCCGTTCGTCTACCGCACCAACGTTAGCGGCACGGTGAACCTGACCCCCTCGCCGCTGCCGTCGGGCGGCCACACGCTGCGCGTCTCCTACCGCGTCGTCGCCGGGTCCTACCACGGCGACGCGGTCTTCCAGGGCCTGGTCCTGGACCCGGGCGCGAGCACGTTCCGCGCGAACGTGCCCTCGACGCTCCTTGAGTTCATCGGCGACTCGATCACCGTGGGGACCACCACCTCGAAGAACGCGCTGACGGCGTACGGCTGGCTCGTCGGCGAGCGGCTCGGCGTGCGGCACACGCAGATCGCCCAGGGCGGCGCCTGCCTGGTGGCCACGGCGGACGGGTGCGTGGGGCTGGAGCGGCAGTTCCTCAAGCTGAACCCCAACGCGGCGACCCCGGACTGGGACTTCTCCCGCTACCAGGCGCACGTGGTGGTGGTCAACCTCGGCACCAACGACTCCGGCCACGGCGTGCACACCCCGCAGTTCCAGGACTCCTACACCAACCTGCTGCACGAGATCCGGGCGAAGTACCCGTACGCCACGATCTTCGCCATGGAGACCTTCCGTATGAAGTTCGTCGCCCAGACGCAGGCCGCGGTGCGGACGCTCAACGACGGCGGCGACCCCAACGTCTTCTACATCAACACCGAAGGCTGGCTGACCGGCGCCGACCTCAGCGACTCCGTGCATCCGAACGACGCGGGACACGTGAAGATCGCGAATCGCCTCGCGCCGATCATCGCCGCGAGGATCGGCGCTCCCTGACCGGCGGCCGTGCGCCGGTCAGGACGACGGGCCCTGACCGGCGCCTCCCGCGGCGGCGAGTGCCGGCGGGCGGCGGGCGTCAGCGGGTGGTGGGCGTCAGCGGGTGGTGGCGGGCGTCAGCCGGTGGTGACGGTGTCGGGGTCGGCGGTCTGGGTGGGCACGGGGGTGGGCCGCTTCTTGACCGGCTTGGAGGCGCACAGCGTGCGGCAGGGAGGCGTCGCGCCCACCCGGGCGCGCGTCGCGGCCACCTGCTCGGCCGGGGACATCGTGGGGTTGCCCTTCAGCCACGCGTCCAGGTAGGTCCACGGGTCGACCATGCCCCGGCGCACCCACCAGTACCGGGAGGAGGTGGCCCAGGACACCGCGAAGTACAGGTTCGTGCCCTGCCCTCTGGCGTTGCCCGAGTCGCCGACGCGTCCGAGCGCCTGGCCCGCCGCGACGCGCGTCCCGGGCCGGATGCCCGCCTCGACCGCGTCGAGGTGGCCGCCGAAGTAGCGCACCCCGTCGTCGCCGAGCACCGACACGAACAGGCCCTCGCGCTCGGCCCCGTGGTCGGTGGAGGACTTCCAGCGGTCCTTGGTGCTCACCTCGTGCACGACGCCGGTGACCGGCGAGACGTACGCGCAGCCCTTGCCGGCCCAGATGGTCGTCTTCGGCAGGACGAGCTGCTTGCGGGCGTAGCTCACCCGGCATCCGCGCACGGGGAAGACGTAGGTGAACTTGGACAGCCTGGGCGGGGGCACGCGGACGGGGTCGTCGCCGCGCGGCGGCCTGACCTCGGCGCGGGCGCCCGAGGAGGGCGAGGGGGTCGGCTTCAGCGTGGCGGCGTCGATCTCGGTGCCACCCCCGCCGGTGGGCGAGGGGCTGGGGAGCACCTCCGCCGCGCCGGTGGCCGCCACGTCTCGCATCGGCGGCGCGGGCGGCAGCGTGCTTATGCCGGCCACACCGCCCGGGGCCGCGCAGGCGGCGGTGACCAGCACCGCCGCTCCGATGACGGCCAGTCGCCCCGATCGCATGATCTCCACCCGCTTGACGTTACCGATATGAGCGTTCCCTTTGTAACCGACCTTTGCCGCCATCACGACTTATTCGCCGAAAATCCACCATCTTGGACGGTTGCCGGCGGCGGCCGCCGGAGCGGGATGTCGGTGGCGAGTCGTAGACTCGCGGCGTGGCAGGGCGGATCAGTGACGAGGACATCGCGCTCGTGCGAGAGCGCTCAATGATCGCCGACGTCGTGGGGGAGCACATCCAGCTTCGCAACGCCGGCGGCGGCAATCTCAAAGGCCTGTGCCCCTTCCACGAGGAGAAGTCCCCGTCGTTCAACGTCACCCCGTCCCGCGGCTACTGGTACTGCTTCGGCTGCGCCGAGGGCGGCGACGTCATCACCTTCGTCCGCAAGCTCGAGCATCTGTCCTTCGCCGAGGCGATCGAGCGGCTGGCGCAGCGTGCGGGCATCCAGCTCCGCTACGAGCAGGGCGGGTACGTCCCCGGGCGTGAGCAGGGCGAGCGCAGCCGCCTGATCGAGGCCCACAGGGCCGCCGCCGAGTTCTACGTCTCCCAGCTTGAGACCCCCGAGGCGGCGCCGGGCCGCCGGTTCCTGTCCGAGCGCGGCTTCGAGCGGGTCGACGCCGACCACTTCGGGGTGGGCTACGCCCCCACCGAGTGGGATCGCCTGGCCCGCCACCTGCTGGGCCGCGGGTTCACCGCCAACGAGCTGATCAAGGGCGGCCTGGCCAGAGAGGGCCGCCGCGGCCCGGTCGACCGGTTCCGCGGCCGGCTGGTCTGGCCGATCCGCGACATCACCGGCGACGTGATCGGCTTCGGCGCGCGCAAGCTGCTCGACGGCGACGACGGGCCCAAGTACCTCAACACCCCTGAGAGCCCGATCTACAAGAAGAGCACGGTGCTCTACGGCATCGACCTGGCCAAGCGCGAGATCTCCAAGCGTTCGCAGGCCGTCGTCGTCGAGGGGTACACCGACGTGATGGCCTGCCACCTGGCGGGCGTGCCCACGGCCGTCGCCACCTGCGGCACCTCCTTCGGCGAAGAGCACATCAAGGTCCTGCGCCGGCTCCTGCTCGACCAGGCCGAGTTCCGCGGCGAGGTCGTCTTCACCTTCGACGGCGACTCCGCGGGCCAGCGGGCCGCCCTGCGCGCCTTCGCCGACGAGCAGAAGTTCGTCACCCAGACCTTCGTGGCGGTGCAGCCCGACGGGCTCGACCCGTGCGACCTGCGGGTCAAGCACGGCGACGCTGCCGTCCGCGACCTGGTCGCCGCCCGCGAGCCGCTGTTCGCGTTCGCCATCCGCAGCGTCATCTCGCGCTACGAGCTGACCACCAACGAGGGCCGTCTCGCCGCCCTGGACGCCGCCGCCCCGCTGGTGGCCGGCATCAAGGACCCCGCGCTGCGCGGCAGGTACGCCATCGACCTCGACCGCTGGCTCGGCTTCATGGACGAACGCATGGTGCTGCGGCGCATCCAGGAGGTCGGCGGCGGCCGGCCTGAGGGCCGGGCGGCGTCCGGGCGGCCCGCGAGACGGGCGAGCGCGCCCCCTCCGGCCGATCCCGCCGACCCGATGGTCCGCATCGAGGCCGAGGCGCTGAAGCTCGCGGTGCAGCGCCCCGCGCTCATGGGCCCCGAGTTCGACGCCCTGGGGTCCCAGGCGTTCACCGTGCCCGAGCACGTCGCCCTGTACGAGCTCGTCATGACGGTGGGCGGCACGGCGGCGGGCGGCCCCGGCGGCCGCGAGTGGGTCGACAAGCTGCTCGCCGCGACCGAGGACGACGCCCTGCGAGCCCTGGCGACCAGGTTCGCGGTCGACCCCGTGCGGGCCGACCTGGCGAGCGAGGAGCGCTACGGCCAGGCCGTGCTGGCCCGGCTGGCCGAGATCGCCGTGACCCGGGCGCTGGTGCAGATCAAGGCCAAGATGGAGCGCCTCAACCCCGTTGAGCAGCAGCAGGACTACAACCGGCTCTTCGGTGAACTGGTCGCGCTCGAACAGCAACGGCGCGTCTTAAGAGAACGCGCGGTCGGAGCGTAATTTACCTTTCTTTCCGCTTCCCTCAGTGCCCAAACTTTTGTTTCATATCAATTCGGTAATGCCTCGGCCTTACCTCTGGTGACAAAAATAGGCCTGCCCTTTTACCGCCCCTATACCGCAGACTATGTGCCGTGGGTGCATCGGTGCTGCCAAGTGGACCGCCGTCGGTAGACCAGGTGGCGGATCTCGTCGCGAGAGGAAAGGAGCGCGGCAGCGTCACCGTCGACGACGTCGCCGCCGCGCTCGACCGCTCCGAGTTGCCGGCCGACGCGCTGGAGCGTGTCGTGCGGATGCTCGCCGAAAAGGGCGTGGAGGTGCTCGAGCCGCAAGGCGACGAGGACACCGTCCGCCCCGATGAGGAGGATGTCGGCAAGCGGGCGCCGACCAGTGACCTCGTCCGCATCTACCTGCGGGAGATCGGCCGCGTGCCGCTCCTGACGGCCGAGGAGGAGGTGGAGCTGGCCAAGGCGATCGAGGCGGGGCTCTTCGCCGAGGACAAACTGTGCGACATCGGCATGCGGCTGGCCAAACCCGAGTTCGAGGAGCTCGTATGGGAGGGCGTGCGGGCCAAGCAGAGGCTCATCGAGGCCAACCTGCGGCTCGTGGTGTCGATCGCCAAACGCTATGTCGGCCGCGGAATGCTCTTCCTCGACCTCATCCAGGAGGGCAACCTCGGGCTGATCCGCGCGGTCGAGAAATTCGACTACACCAAGGGATATAAGTTCTCGACCTACGCCACGTGGTGGATTCGCCAGGCGATCACCCGGGCGATCGCCGACCAGGCGCGGACGATTCGAATTCCCGTGCACATGGTCGAGACGATCAACAAGCTGGTGCGCGTGCAGCGCCAGCTCCACCAGGATCTCGGCCGGGAGCCCGCTCCCGAGGAGATCGCGCTGGAGATGGACCTGCCCGTGGACCGCGTCGTGGAGATCCAGCGCATCGCGCAGGAGCCGGTGTCGCTGCAGTCGCCGATCGGCGAGGAGGACTCCGACCTCGGCGACTTCATCGAGGACGCCGACGCCGTGGTGCCGATCGAGGCCGCGGCGTTCATCATGTTGCAGGACCAGCTCGACGACATCCTCGCCACCCTCTCCGACCGGGAGCAGCGCATCATCCAGCTCCGCTTCGGGCTGTCCGACGGGCACCCGAGGACGCTGGAGGAGGTCGGCAGGGAGTTCGGGGTGACGCGCGAGCGCATCCGCCAGATCGAGTCCAAGACTCTGGCCAAGCTGCGCCATCCGACGCGGGCGCAGATGCTGCGCGACTACCTCGAGTGAGACGTCCCGCGCCCGTCCAGGGTCAGATGAGGCCATAGGCCCTGGACGGGCGCGGGCCATCAGCGCCGAGGTCCGCCGGGACGAGGAAAGGGGGCAAGGCAGGGACGGCACCTTCTCCCGTTCTCCGAGGAGGCGGTCACGGCCGGGCGGGCTTGATCACGGCCGCCGAGCCCGACCCGCCGGGAAGCACGTCCCGCGCCGCGAGGCGCGGCGGGCCTCCCGCCTCAGGATTGCGGACTCCTGCCGACGATCCGATGGACGCGCGGTCCGCGCTCGACGACGACACCGCGCTCGAGCAGGCCGCACTCGACGTGCTTGACGCGAATTGGACGGGGTCGGCCACCGTCCCCGCGGCGGGGCGCTACCCCCACCAGTGGAGCTGGGACTCCGCGTTCGTGGCGATCGGACTCGCCCGCCGCCGATGGTCCCGAGCCTGCACGGAGCTCCTGAGCCTGTTCTCCGGCCAGTGGAGCACCGGAATGCTGCCGCACATCGTCTTCGACCCCTCCGTGCTGGACGCCTACTACCCGGGGCCGTCGATGTGGCGGTCGGCCGACTGCGCCGCCGCGCCGCGCGGGGTGTCCACCTCGGGCCTCACCCAGCCGCCGCTGCAGGCCTGCGCCGTGTGGTGGATCTGGCGGTACGCGGCCGACCGGGACGCGGCGCTCGGCTTCGTCCGCAAGGCCTGGCCCAGCCTGGTGGCCCAGCACGACTACCTGGCCACCGCCCGCGACCTCGGCGGCGACGGGCTGGCGGCGATCGTCCACCCCTGGGAGTCGGGCCTGGACGACAGCCCCGCCTGGGACGCCCCGCTGGCCGCGCTGCCCATGGTCCGCTACGCCTGCGGGCTGGAGGAGTGGCACTCCGACAGCCACCACGACCGCTACGTCTGGCTGGCCCTGCGCTACCGCGACGCCGGGTACGGGGCCGGCTACCTGCGCGACGAGCACCCCTTCGCCGTCGAGGACCCCATGTTCAACGGGATCTGGCTGGCCTCGTGCACGGCGCTGGCCAACCTGGCCGACGCCATCGGGGCCGACCGCAAGCCGTTCGAGGAGGCAGCCGAGCGGATCCGCGGCGGGCTGCTCGACCATCTGTGGGAGGGCGCCTTCTACGCGCGCGACCTGCGCACCGGGGCGCTCATCCCGGTACGCACCATCGGCGGCTTCGGCCCGCTGCTGGACCCCGGCATGCCCGCACCGATCGTCGGGACGCTGGCCGAGGTGCTGGAGTCGGGCTTCCTCGGCCCGAGCGGCTACCCGGTGCCGAGCTGTGAGGTGCGGGCGCTGGAGTTCGACCGCGAGCGGTACTGGCGCGGGCCGTCCTGGGTGAACACCAACTGGCTGCTGCGCCAGGCAGCGGCCGAGCACGGGCTGGACGCCCTGGAGAGGGTGCTGGCGGCCGGCACCCTGCGCCTGGTGCGCCAGGCGGGGTTCCGCGAATGCTACGACCCCTTCGACGGCATGGGGCGCGGCTGCCGCGACTTCTCCTGGTCCGCCGCCCTCACCCTCGACCTGCTGGCCGGGTGACACCCCCGCCCCGGCGGCCGGTAGCTTTCAACCCATGCGATTTCCCTGGGGTGCGAGGAGCCTTCCCGCGGAGGCCGGCGTGACGCTGGACGCGGGCGAGCGGGTGCTGGTCCACGCCCGGACGCCGGACGGCGGGTACGTCGTCGCCACCGACCGCGCGCTGCGCCTGCCGGCCGGCACGGTCATGCCGTGGTACCGCATCGACCGGGCGCTGTGGGACGAGGAGGGACTGCTGGTCGTGGGCACCGACGGCACCCGCCGGCGGGTGGAACTGCCCGACCCCGGACGCCTGCCCGAGGCCGTCCGCGAGCGGGTGACCTCCTCGATCCTGGTCAACCGCCACGTCCGCCTGGGCGAGCGCGGGGGAGTGCGACTGGTGGCCCGCCGGGTCCCCGGCCAGGAGACGGCCGACTGGGAGTTGGTCTTCGACGCGGGCCTGGACCCCTCCGACCCCGGCCTGCGAGCCGCCGCCGAACAGGCCCTGGAACAACTCCGCCGCAACCTCGGCGTCTGACGAACCGCCGCGCGCCCGGCGCCCGCAGGACTCGCGCGGCCGCCCGGCGTCCGGCTCCGGCGCATCCTCCGGTGGCAGGCGCGACGGCCACCGTGCTCACGGCGTGCGGAAACGGCCCGGACGCGGGGGTTCACGCGGGCCGTCTCCGTATGCGCGCCGGTCAGGTGACGCGGTCCATCTCGCTGTCGGGCCAGCCGGTGCCCGTGTCGTCCCTGACGGCGCTCCAGCCGTTCCTGTGCAGGAAGGGCACCCGGTCGCCGAGGACGTCGCCCAGCTTGTGCTTGGTCACCTCGGCCGCCTTGGAGGCCTGGGCCCCCGCGACGCCCGCGGCCTGCTGGACCATGGGGCTGTCGGCGACGCGCTGCGCCAGCCGTCTGATCTGCTCGTACCGCTCTCGCCCGGCCTTGCTGCCGAGGACGTACCCGATGGCCAGGCCTACGGCGAACGTGAATCGATATCGCATCTGGTTTACCTCCCGCGTGCCGTTGGCATCCCCCGCTCTCGGCTCCCCTACCCTCGCTGCGGGCGGTTATGGTGCGGACGGGCGCAAGCTTCCACCGGAGGGCGAACGGGCCCGCACGGCGGAGCCCGCCACGGGCTTCCGGCGCCCGAGGAGTGCCCCGCCGAAGCCCGGATGATCCGGGTGCGACATGCACCCCTCGGAATGCGCTAATCTAGTTCCGCGCCGCAAGGAAGGGCCAACGCCCAGCCAGCGGGGCGCAAACGGTCCCGTGTAGCTCAATCGGCAGAGCAGCCGGCTGTTAACCGGCAGGTTATAGGTTCGAGTCCTATCGCGGGAGCTTCGGTAGAGCCGAGAAGCATGAAGTTCAGGCCCCCTGTCCCAGATCAAGGACAGGGGGCCTGAGTCGTTCCGGGAGCCGGTCGGTGAGCCCGTTCACTCGTAAGCCGTCATGATCGCCGCGGTCGCCGTCACGATGCTCATCAGGATGCCGTACGCCAGGGCCGCCCTCAGCGGGATGAGGTCGCCGGCCGCCAGGGTGCCGTCAGGGTCGGTTCGGCGGTAGGTGGCCACGATCAGCAAGGGATACAGGATGGAGAACGCCACGCCCCCGGCGATCAGGGCGATGGCCCGGCCACGGCTGTCCGATTGCTCCTTGATGGCGGAGTCGGCCTCGGCCCTGATCTGGACGGCCTGCATGGCGAGGTTCGCGGCCTCGACCGTGTCGGTCCTGTCCAGTTGACGACTCTTGCCGTCGAGAGCGTCCGCGTAGGCGATCCTCGTCTCGTGCAGCCGGGCCGCCGACGGCGGAGGGTTCAACTCGAACAACGCATGCTGATCCAGCGCGAAGCCGGCGATCAGGAAGTAGACGACGGTGCCCCATCCGAGCACCTTGAGCACAAGCTCCTGCCTGGTTTTCCGGCGCTCGTCCACATACCGTCCCTCAACGTGATCGCCCCGTGCGGTCGATCCGGGCAGCTGTTCGAGCAAAATTGTTCCCCGCGCCCATCCGCGCGGTCAATGGATGCCGAGAGCGTCCGCGACAACCCGCGGCCCCCAGGGAGTCTCCCTGGGGCTGTTGCCGTTCTCGGACACCAACCCTTCCGCGATATGCCGGGACAAATCCCGGCTGATGGCTGAAGATGTGGGTCTGCCGCACTTCATGGCACTGTGCTTACGCGCCGACGCGCACCGTCACCGCGTTCGCCCGTGGCCGGAGCGCGGAAAGCCGCGGATCCGTGCCGACCGCAGCGGGGAAGGCCGCTGCGCCCAGGGTTGTCAGAGCTCCCGGAACGACTGTGACACCCATGTGAATGATGTGGCGGTTGTCCGGTGTTGGGCTGGTTGAGAGCTCTGGTTCGGGTAAAGTCTGCTGTCGCGACGCGTCAATGGGTTCGTCAGGCCTCCGCGTCGTCCCCTGAGGAGGGCGGTGCCCGCGGGTCTTCCCCCTCGGGGAAGGATGTCCCACTGTCTCCCCCTGGACGGAGCGGAGTCCCCGTGTCGATCCATGAACGGGACGGCGGCCGCCGGTCCGCCCGGCCTGCGCAGCCGGTGGCGCTGCCCCTGCACCGGCCCGGCGACGGCGACGGTTACGCGGACCCGCAGGAGGCCGAGAAGTTCCTGCGGCTGTTCCACGCAGAGAACCCCTCTGCGGGCCCGTTCTGGCCGCGCATGCACCAGGTGCTGGCCGAGATCGACGCGTGGGGCACCTACACCCACACCGCCGACGAACTGGCCTTCGGGGCGCGCGTGGCCTGGCGCAACAGCAACCGGTGCATCGGCAGGCTGTACTGGCACTCGCTCCGGGTGCGCGACCGCCGCCACGTCGACACCGCCGAGGGGGTCGCGGTTGAGTCGGTCGAGCACCTGCGCGAGGCCACCGGGACCGGGCGCATCCGCCCCACGATCACCGTCTTCGCCCAGGACCGGCCGGACCGCCCGGGGCCGCGCATCTGGAACGAGCAGCTCATCCGGTACGCGGGCTACCGGGGACCGGACGGCGCGATGCTGGCCGGCGACGCGCGCAACGCCGATCTCACCGCCATGGCCCGCCGCCTGGGGTGGCCGGGCGGCCCCGGCACCGACTTCGACGTGCTCCCCCTGATCATCGAGGCGGGCGGCCGGCCGCCGTTGCTGGCCACCGTCCCGGCCGACGCGATCTTGGAGGTCGCGCTCGTCCACCCGGTCTTCCCGTGGTTCGCCGAGCTCGGGCTGCGCTGGCACGCCGTCCCGGCGATCTCCGGCATGTGCCTGGAGATCGGCGGCGTCTGCTACCCGTGCGCGCCGTTCAACGGCTGGTACATGGGCACCGAGATCGGCGCCCGCAACCTGGCCGACACCGACCGCTACGACATGCTGGAGGTCGTCGCGCGGCGGCTCGGCCTGGACACCTCCAACGAGCGCACGCTCTGGAAGGACCAGGCGCTGGTCGAGCTGAACGTCGCCGTTCTGCACTCGTTCGAGCGGGCGGGCGTGACGATCACCGACCACCACACCGAGTCGCGCCGGTTCATGTCCCACCTGGAGCGGGAGGAGCGGTCGGGGCGCATCTGCCCGGCGGACTGGTCGTGGATCGTCCCGCCGCTGTCCGGCTCGCTCACGCCGGTCTTCCACCGCTACTACGAGGACGTGCAGCTCTCGCCGGCGTTCGTCCACCACCCCCGGAAGAGCCAGTACGGAGGGTGACCGGGCCCCGCTCGTCCGGCAGACTGGTGTAGAACGTTATTCTGTATCGGTCTCCGCTGGAGGTTCCATGTCCGATCTGGTGCTGTCGTCGCTGGACGAAGGCGTGCTGACGCTCACCTTCAACCGGCCGGACCGGCTGAACGCGTGGACCGACGCCATGGGCAGGCGCTACTTCGACCTGCTGGAGGAGGCCGAGCGCGACCCCGGCGTGCGGGTCGTCGTGGTCACCGGCGCGGGCAAGGGCTTCTGCGCCGGGGCGGACTTCCAGACGCTCGCCGCCCTGCGGGACGGCTCGTACGACGCCGAGCCCGACAAGCGTCCCAACACCCACCCGACGACCATCCGCAAGCCCGTCATCGCGGCCGTCAACGGCGCCTGCGCCGGGCTGGGACTGGCGCACGCGGTGGTGTGCGACCTGGTGTTCACCGCCGCCGAGGCCAAGTGGACCACCGCCTTCGCCCGGCGCGGCCTGATCGCCGAGTACGGCCTGGCGTGGATCCTTCCCCGGCTCATCGGGCAGGCCAGGGCGATGGACATCCTGCTGTCCGGCCGCACGTTCACCGGCGCGGAGGCCGGCGAGATGGGCCTGGCCAACCGGGTGGTGCCGGGGGAGCGGCTGCTGGAGGAGACCCTCGCCTACGCGCGCGAGCTGGCGGCCCACAGCTCGCCCGCCTCGATGGCCGTGATCAAGCGGCAGATCTGGGGCGACTGGCAGCGGTCACTGGAGGAGTCGGAGACCGAGGCCGTGCGGCTCATGATGGACTCCTTCGGCCGCCCGGACTTCGCCGAGGGCGTCGCCAGCTTCCTGGAGCGCCGCCCGCCCGCCTTCCCGCCGCTCGCCGGCTGAGGCTCCTCGGCGGCGGGCGCCCGAGGCGGCGCCGGGGGCAGCGCCCGCCACCGGCGGCCCCTTCGTGGCAGGCGATGACGGGCTCTCGGCGCCGCCGGAGCGGGCGCGCGAAAGAAGGGGTCTGCGTTGGCCTTCCCGGGCGGCATGGTGTTGAATGGGGATCGGTTGTAGTAGAGGTTCGTTAACGTGTAGCAGCGCCTGCGGAGTTCTAACAGCGGGCGTTCCACCGTGCGAAGCCAAAGTGTTTCAAGGGGCGGTCGGTCGCTAAACAACCCGAGGATCCGCGCCGTGGACCTCGTAGATCGTCTCATGAGGAGATCAGTTACATGGCTCAGGGAACCGTCAAGTGGTTCAACGCCGAAAAGGGCTTCGGGTTCATCGCTCCCGATGACGGCAGCGCGGACGTGTTCGTGCACTACTCCGCGATCGACGCCTCGGGCTACCGCAGCCTGGAAGAGAACCAGCGAGTGGACTACCAGACGACTCGTGGCCCGAAGGGCCCCCAGGCGGAGCAGGTTCGCCCGATCTAGGTAGTACAAGCCGAAAGGCGCATGTGGGGGCGGTCTGCCGCCTTCACCAATAAGGACGCAAAAGGGGCGGTTTTGCTCCACCGCGAACCGCCCTCGCGTCCGCTGATTGGAGGTCCTTGGATGGACCTGTCAGTAACCGTCCTTGGCGACGCCATCGTGTGCCGCGTCAGCGGGGACATCGACATCGCATGCTCCTCTGATTTGAGCGAGCGGCTTCTCGGCCTGCTCCGGTCGCCGCACACCCGGCTCGTCGTCGACCTCTCACAGGTCACCTTCATGGACGCCAGCGGGCTCGGAGCCCTGCTGGCCGCCCGGCGGCGTTCACTGCTCCTCGGCGGGGAACTAAGGCTCGCGGAGCCCTCGTCGCCCGTATGCCGCGTCCTGGAGGCCAGCGGCCTCACCTCCCGCTTCAACCTGGACCCCCAGCGAGCCCCACACCTCCGGCCTGACCAGGGCCCCCGGCCCGAGAACACCCCCAGCCCGCGCCGCCGCCCCGCCAGGCCATCTCGCAACCACACCGAACCCGCCCCGCGCTGAGGGCGGCTTCGGGCTGATCAGGGGCCCGGCCGTGGGAGCCCCCGGTACGCGGCGCCGCCTCTCCAGGCCATCTCGCGACCTCACCGAACCGGCCCCGCGCTGAGGGCGGCCTTCCTTTCACCCGTGTGCACCACCGCCCCCTGTTGGCTGTGGGGGGGGCGAGGGTCGGTTTCTTGCGGTGTGGGGTGAATGTATCCGGCGCCGGGTCGGTGGGGTGTGGCGATGCCGGCGCCGTTGTACGGCGCGCGACCGGTGAACCTGCGTGCCAGCGTGCTAGAGGAGGCGGTGGGCGCCGGGGGCGAGGGTGGCGGGGAAGAAGCGGGGGGCTGCCCAGTCACGCTGCTCGTAGGCCCTGACGACCTCGTCGCGGACCTGGCCGGCCCGGTCGTCGGCCACCAGGGCGATCGCCGAGCCGCCGAACCCGCCGCCGGTCATGCGGGCTCCGCGCGCGCCGCCGCGCACGGCCGCCTCGACCGCGACGTCCAGCTCGGGGCAGGACACGTCGTACTGGTCGCGCAGCGAGAGGTGCGAGGCGTTCAGCAGCGCGCCGATCTCGCGCACGGCGCCGGCGCGCAGCAGGCCGATCAGCGCCTCCACCCGGTGGTTCTCGGTGACGACGTGCTGGACGCGCCTGCGCTCGTCGCCCTGGAGCCGCGACAGGGCGGCGGCCAGGTCGGTGACGTCGCGCAGCGCCTTGACGCCGAGGTGGGCCGCGGCGCTCTCGCAGTCGTGGCGGCGGCGCGCGTACTGCCCGTCGGCGAGTTCGTGGTGCACGCCGGTGTCGATGATCACAATCTGCAGGCCCTCGGCGGCGAGGTCGAGCGGGACGCTGCGCGTCGCCAGGCTGCGGCAGTCCATGAACAGGACGTGGCCCTCTTCGCTGAGCGCGGACGCGGCCTGGTCCATGATGCCGCAGGGCATGCCGACGAAGTCGTTCTCGGCCTTCTGCGAGATCAGGGCGAGGTCGAGCTTGGCCAGGCCCAGCTCGTGCAGGTCGTTCAAGGCCATGGCGACCGACACCTCAAGGGCGGCGCTGGAGGACAGCCCCGCGCCCTGCGGCACGTCGCCGTCGATCACCAGATCGGCGCCGCGGACGTCGTGGCCGGCCTGCCGCAGCGCCCAGAAGACGCCGACGACGTACCGCGCCCAGCCCTTGGCCTGGTCGTACTCGGTGATCACCAGCGGGCGGGGGGCCTGGTGCCCGTCGCCGCCGGCCGTCGCGGAGTCTTGCAGGGACACCAGCCTGATGGTGTCGTCGTCGCGCAGCGAGACGGCGGCGGTGACGCCCCAGGGCACCGCGAACGGCAGCACGAAGCCGTCGTTGTAGTCGGTGTGCTCGCCGATCAGGTTGACCCGCCCGGGGGCGTGCCAGACACGCTCGGGCTCACGGCCGTACGCGGCGCGGAAGGCATCGGCAGCACGCATGACGCGCATCTCCTCATGTTCGAAGGACCGTCGGTAGCCTACCGAGCCGCTCACACCGCTCGCCGCCTGCCAAGCTGGCCCTGTGGACAACGGCGAAACAGGTGACGGGCCGCTTCGGCCGCTGCCGCCGAGCCCGATCGAGGAGATACGCGACGACCGGCTCGGCGGTGTCCGCCTGTTCGTCAAGCGGGACGATCTGCTGCACCCCGAGCTGCCGGGCAACAAGTGGCGTAAGCTCAAGTACAACCTCGCCGAGGCCGCGCGCCAGGGGAGCCGCACGCTGCTGACGTTCGGCGGCGCCTACTCCAACCACATCAGGGCCACCGCCGCCGCTGGGCGGAGGTTCGGGTTCGCGACCGTCGGGGTGATCCGCGGCGAGGAGCATCTGCCCCTCAACCCCACGCTGGCGCGCGCCGTGGCCTGGGGGATGCGGCTCACCTACCTCGACCGCACGACCTACCGCGCGAAGCACACCCCCGAGGTGATCTCCCGGCTGCGCGAGGAGTGGGGCGACTTCTACCTGCTTCCCGAGGGCGGCAGCAACGCCCTCGCCGTCAAGGGCTGCGCCGAACTGCCCGCCGAGATCGACGCCCAGCTCACGGCCGATGCCCGGTTCGCCGCCGACACCCGGCTCACGGCCGATGCCCGGTTCGCCGTCGCCGGGACCCGCTCCTACGGCGGGTTCGACGCGGTCTGCTGCGCCTGCGGCACGGGGGGCACGCTGGCCGGCATCGCCGCCGGCCTCGCCCCGGGGCGCCGCGCCATCGGCTTCCCCGTGCTGAAGGGCGGGGAGTTCCTGGCCGGCGAGGTCGAACGGCTCCAGCGCGAGGCGTTCGGCGCGCCCTCCGCCAACTGGAGCCTGGAATGCGGCTTCCACTTCGGCGGGTACGCCAGGCGCACGGCGGCGCTGGACGCGTTCGTCGAGGACTTCGCGGCGCGGCACGGCCTCCTGCTCGACCGCGTCTACATCGCCAAGATGATGTACGGGATCTTCGCGCTGGCCGGTCAGGGAGCGTTCGAACCGGGCGCGCGCGTCGTCGCGGTGATCACCGGTGGCGCCGAACCGATCGAACCAGTCGAAACGGTCGAACCGGTAGAAGCGGCCAAACCGGTCGAATCGGCGGGCTGACAAGAACTGCGCTGACAGGTGTAGCCACAGGCCGTGCAAGGGGCTGTAAACAACTGCAATTTGACGACGTTCCAATCGGGGCCAATTCCGGCGAAGAGTCAAAGGAACGCAAGCGATTTGCAGGATTTCCACCTATGATTGCGCCGTGACACGGCGACTGGCGGAAGTGGCGAAAAAGGTCGGCGTCAGCGAGGCCACGGTCAGCCGGGTGCTCAACGGCAAGCCGGGGGTTGCCGAGGCGACGCGGGCCGCGGTGCTGACCGCGCTGGACGTGCTCGGCTACGAACGGCCCACGCAACTGCGCGGCGAGCGGGCCCGTCTGGTCGGCCTGGTGCTCCCCGAGCTGGGCAACCCGATCTTTCCCGCCCTGGCCGAGGTCGTCGGCGGCGCGCTCGCCCAGCAGGGCTTCACCCCGGTGCTGTGCACGCGCACCGCGGGCGGCCTGTCCGAGGCCGACTACGTCGAGATGCTGCTCGAACAGCAGGTGTCGGGGGTCGTGTTCGCCGGCGGCCACTACGCCGAGGCCGACGCGCCGCACGAGCACTACCTGCGGCTGCTCGACCTGCGGCTGCCCGTCGTGCTGGTCAACGCGGCCACAGAGAGCCTGGACTTCCCGCGCGTCTCCACCGACGACGCCGTCGCGGTCGAGCAGGCGTTCGGCCACCTGACCTCCCTCGGGCACGAGCGCATCGGGCTGGTGCTCGGCCCCGAAGACCACATCCCCTCCCGGCGCAAGCTCGCCGCGTTCACCGCGTCGGCCCGCCGGGCGGGCGCCGAGGCAGGTCCCGAGTCGGTGGAGCACACGCTGTTCTCCCCAGAAGGCGGACAGGCCGTGGTCACCCGGCTGCTCAAGCGGGGCGTCACCGGCCTGATCTGCGCCAGCGACCCGCTGGCCCTGGGCGCCATCCGGGCCGTGCGGCGCGTGGGCATGTCGGTGCCCGAAGACGTCTCGATCGTCGGCTTCGACGACTCGGCGTTCATGAACTGCACCAACCCGCCGCTGACCACGGTCCGCCAGCCGATCGAGGCCATGGGCAGGACCGCGGTGACCCTGCTGGTCAGCCAGATCGAAGGCGCGAGGGTCACCGCGGAGGAGCTGCTGTACGAGCCCGAGCTGGTCGTACGAGGGTCGACCGGGCCGGTCAAGGTTCGTTCCAGCGCGTTTGTGGAGTAAGGTCCCGGATTCGGGCCCTCGCGCCGTTCGCGCGAGGCCACCTCGGAGAACGCGGGAACCCTCGGCGGACCCGGCTGGAAGGCACAGAAGGAAAGGCAGGTCGGCCAATGTCGCCCGATCGTCGGATTCTCTTCGTCCACGCCCACCCCGATGACGAGTCGATCGGCACCGGCGCCACCATGGCCAAGTACGCCGCCGAAGGCGCCCACGTCTGCCTGGTCACCTGCACGCTCGGCGAGGAGGGCGAGGTGATCCCGCAGGAGCTGCGCCACCTGGCCGCCGACCGCGACGACCGGCTCGGCGAGCACCGGGTGGGCGAGTTGGCGCGGGCCTGCTCGGCGCTGGGCGTGCGGGACCACCGCTTCCTCGGCGGCGCGGGCCGCTGGCGCGACTCCGGCATGATGGGTGCGCCCACCAACGACGATCCGGCCTGCTTCTGGCAGTGTGACGTGGACCTCGCGGCGGCGGAACTGGTCGGCATCGTCCGCGAGGTGCGGCCGCAGGTGATCGTGACCTACGACGACAACGGGTTCTACGGTCACCCCGACCACATCCAGGCCCACCGGGTGGCGTGGCGGGCGTTCGAGAAGGCCGCCGACCCGTCCTTCGGCGACGGCGAGCCGTGGACGCCGTCGCGGTTCTACGCCACCGCGACGCCGCTGTCGGTGCTGGAGCAGGCGGTGGAGGCCGGACCGTTCGCGCGGCCGAAGTCGGTGGAGGACTTCGGGTTCGGCGTCCCCGACGAGCAGGTCACCACCCGCATCGACGCGGGCGGCCACCATGAGGCCAAGATCGCGGCGCTGCGCGCCCACCGCACCCAGATCACCGTGGACGGCGACTACTTCGCCCTGTCCAACGACGTCGGCCAGCCCGTGCTCTCCGTGGAGCACTACACCCGCCTCGCCGGCGCCCCGGGACCCGTGGGCGACGACGGCTACGAGACCGACCTGTTCGGCTAGCGCGGGGCGGCCGTACGGCGCCGGGGCATCCCGCTCGACGGCCTGACGGCGGCCGCGCCGGGCGTCATGAGTCGTGCCCCGTCGCGCCCGTCCCGCCCGCCTCGCCTGTTGACGGGCCGGCGGGCCAGTGCTGCAACAGGAAGTGCAGGGCCTCCAAGGCCCGGTCCCAGGACGCCCGCACGTCGCGGGCGTGGCTGAACCCGCCGTTGGCCTCCAGGGTGATGTAGCCGTGGAAGGTGCTGCGCAGCAGGCGGCCCGCGTCGGTCAGGTCGGGCTCCTGCAGCCGGTACGCGCGCAGCATCGCGTAGGTCAGCTCGATGTTGCGGGCGAAGACGGCCGACCCGGCCAGGACGGCGGGGTCGATCGGGAGCTGCGTGGCGGCGTATCGCCCGGGATGGGCGAGGGCGTACTCCCGGTAGGCGTTGGCGAACGCGGCCAGGGCCTCCTGCCCGGCCCGGCCCGCGACCGCCGCGCCGATGCGGTCGGCCATCTCGCCCGAGGCCAGCAGCGCGACGCGCTCTCGCAGATCTTTCAGGTTCCTGACGTGCGAATACAGGCTCGCGTCCTTGACGCCCAAGCCTCGCGCCAGCGCTGAGACGGTCAGGTTCTCAAGCCCCACGGCGTCCGCCAGATCGGCCGCCGCCTCCGTCACGCGTTCGGCCGTCAGTCCGGCACGCGCCATCCGCCACCTCGCCTTCCTAGAGCCCCTAGGTACTTGTCTAGTATACCTAGGCACTGTAACGTTCCGCGCCAGGCAAGCAGGCGTGACCGGTCACCACGGTGGCCGGCCGGTCACGCCCGTCACACGACGGAGGGGCACGATGAGACACAGCGGATGGGCGGACGAGGGGTTCGGGCCGGTCGCGGACGCGTTCTCCCGGAACTTCGCCGAGCACGGCGAGCTCGGCGCGGCCGTCACCGTGTTCGCCGGCGGGCGCAAGGTCGTGGAGCTGTGGGGCGGCGTCGCCGACGAGCGCGCCGGCCGGCCATGGGAGCGCGACACGGCCGTCCCCGTCTTCTCCTGCGCCAAGGGCATCGTCGCCGTCTGCGCGCACCTCCTCGCCCAGGAGGGCCGGCTGGATCTCGACGCCCCGGTGAGCCGGCACTGGCCGGAGTTCGCGCGGGCCGGCAAGGAGACGATCACGCCGCGCATGGTGCTCGGGCACCGCGCGGGGCTGCCGGTCCTCGACCGGGTGCTGAGCTTCGAGGAGATCGTCGCCTGGACGCCGGTGATCGGCGCGATCGAGGAGCAGCCGCCGCTGTGGGAGCCGGGCGCCGCCTACGAGTACCACGGCCATGTCTTCGGCTTCCTCATCGGCGAGCTGATCCGGCGGATCACCGGGCTCACGCCCGGCGCGTACTTCCGCAAGGCCGTCGGCGACGAACTCGGCCTGCGCGCCTGGATCGGCCTGCCCCGGGAGGAGCTGTCCACGGTCGCCCGGCTCGTCGAGGCCGAGGGACGGCCGCCGATGCCCGGCCCCGAATCACTGCTGACGCGCATGGTGACGATGAACGGGGCGCTCGTCTTCCCCGGCCTTGAGCTGCCGCGCGGCTGGAACGACCCCGCGATGCTCACCGCCGAGTTCCCCGGGGCCGGCGCGGTCGCGTCGGCGAGCGGCCTGGCCGGGCTGTACGCCGCCGCCGCGACCGGAGTGGACGGCTCGCCCCGTCTCCTGACGCGGGACACCGTCACCGGGGCGGTGCGGGAGCTGTCGTCGGGAGTCTCGTGGTCGGGGTTCCCGGACGTGGGCGCCCGGTGGGGGGCGGGTTTCCTGCTCGACTCGCCGGGCTTCCGTCCCATGCTGGGCCCGCGCAGTTTCGGCAACGACGGCGCGGGCGGCCAGTTCGGCTTCGGGGACGACGAGTGGGGGGTGGGCTTCGCCTACGTCGCCAACCGGATGATCGGCCATGGCGACGCGCGCGCGAAGCGGCTCGTCGCGGCGGTGCGGGAGTGTCTTGGCGGCCGCCCCGGTCAGTGACCCCCGTGGTAGGCGTGCAGGACTGCGTGGCCCTTGCCCCGGGAGATCAGCCAGCGGTTGACCGGGGTGGTCAGCACGAACGCCACCACCAGCGACCCGGCCAGCGAGGCCCAGAACAGCACCTCGCCGAGCCCGGCGTCCATCGCCCCGGGCACGGTGACCATCACCGCGTTGTCCAGCACCTCCATGACGGCGATCGAGATGGTGTCGGCGGCCAGCGCGACCTTGAGCGCCGCGCCGAGGCCGACCCCGGCGCGCAGCACGCCGCGCACGGTGAAGGCGTAACCGAAGACGAACGCCAGCGCCACCGACAGCACGACGGTCGTGGCGTTGTGCAGGCCGGCGGCGGTGCCGATGGCCATGCCGGCCACCTCGCCGATCGCGCAGCCCGTCAGGCAGTGCAGGGTCGCCCGCGCCGCCATCGCCCAGGTGGCGGCGGGCGGACCGTGCTGCTGCGCGCCCGCCGCCGGAGCCGGGTGGTGCTGCCCCTCCGAGGTCGGGTGGTGGTGTCCCTCGGGGGCCGGATGCCGGTGACCCTCCGTGGCCGGATGCTGATGTCCCTCCGGGGCTGGGCGGTGCCCCTCCGGAGCCGGGTGGTGTTCTTCCGCCGCCGGGGCCGGGTGATCGTGACCGGCCGGGGCGGCGGGCATGGGGCGGTGATGGGTGCCGTGCTCGTCCATGTGAGCCTCCTCGCCGCCCATAGTACCCCTAGGGGGTACCCTGCGGTCGTTTCAGCCCGCGGCCTCTGTCACGCGCAGCCAGACGGCGGTGTCGGAGGGCAGGGTGTCCGCGCCGAGGGGGCCGCTGGCCAGCAGGACGCTCTCGTGCGCGGGCAGCGGCACCGGCTCGGCGTTCAGGTTGACCACGCAGACCAGCCCGGACTCGCGTGCGAAGGCGAGCACGCCGTCGGGCGCGTCCAGCCAGCGCAGCACGCCGTCGCCGAGCTCGGCCCGCCTGACGCGCAGCGCCGTACGGTACAGGCACAGCATGGAGTCGGGGTTCGCGCTCTGCGCCTCGGCCGTCAGGTCCTGCCACGAGGCGGGCTGGGGCAGCCACGGCTCACCGGTGCTGTAGCCGAACGGCGGCGCGTCCCCCGACCACGGCAGCGGCACGCGGCAGCCGTCCCGGCCGGGAACGGTGTGCCCGGACCGCGTCCACATCGGGTCCTGGCGCAGCTCGCCGGGGATGTCGTCCACCTCGGGCAGCCCGAGCTCCTCCCCCTGGTAGACGTACACGCCGCCGGGCAGCGCCATGGCCAGCAGCGCCGCCGCCCTGGCCCTGCGCCCGCCCAGCGCCGGGTCCGAGGGCATGCCGTCCCTGCGGTCGTCGTGGCTGAAGGACGTCACGGCCCTGCCGTACTTGGTCACCGGCCGGGGCACGTCGTGGTTGGACAGCACCCAGGTCGGCGGGGCGCCGACCGTGCGGTGGGTGGCCAGCGTGAGGTCGATCGACTCCCGCAGCTCGCCCGCCTCCCACGGGCGGGACATGAAGTCGAAGTTGAACGCGGTGTGCATCTCGTCGGGCCGCAGGTACAGCGAGAACCGTTCCTGGTCGGGCAGCCACACCTCGCCGATCAGAATGCGCTCGCCGTACTCGTCGGCGATCCGGCGCCAGCCCCGGTACACCTCGTGGACGGCGTCGTGGTCGGTGTAGGACTCCTCGACGCTGTCGAAGTCCTTGAAGAGCACGGCCGCAGAGTCGATGCGGATGCCGTCCACGCCGCGGTCGAACCAGAACCGCAGGATGTCGTGGAACTCCTCCACCACCTCGGGGTTGGTCCAGTTGAAGTCCGGCTGCTCGGGGGCGAACAGGTGCAGGTACCACTGCCCGTCGGGCACGCGCGTCCACGCCGGGCCGCCGAAGATCGACCGCCAGTCGTTCGGGGGCAGCTCGCCGCGGCCGTCGGCGAACCAGAAACGCGCGCGCTCTGCGGACCCGGGCCCGGCCGCGAGCGCCTGGAGGAACCATTCCTGCTGGTCGGAGCCGTGATTGGGCACGATGTCGATGATCGTTCTGATGCCCAGCGCGTGCGCCTCCTGGATGAACTTCTCCGCTTCCGGCAGGGTGCCGAACGAGGGGTCGATGTCGCGGTAGTCCGCCACGTCGTAACCGCCGTCGGCCATGGGAGAGGGGTACCAGGGGTTGAGCCAGATCGCGTCGACGCCGAGCTCCGCCAGGTAGGGCAGGCGGGACCGCAGGCCGGCCAGGTCGCCGACGCCGTCGCCGTTGCCGTCGGCGAAGCTTCGCAGGTAGACCTGGTAGATCGCGGCTCCGCGCCACCACGTTGCTGACATGCTGGAGTCTCTCCTCACAGATTCGGTGCGCGTCCGGCGCCGTCCGCGGTGACGGAGGGCTCCGGACGCGGGGTGTACGGCCCGGGCGGCGGGTGCGTCAGGCTCGGGGGGGCGGCGCGGCCGGGCGGGGCTCGCGCCCGGTCATCCCTTGAGGCTTCCCGCGGTCAGACCGGCCATGATGCCGCGCTGGAACACGAAGAAGATCACGATGGCCGGGATGCTGGCGATGACCAGGGCCGCCATGAGCACGTTCTGCGGCATCTGCGCCGACAGCGATGAGATGCCCACGCTGATCGACATCTTGTCGCTGTCCGGAAGCACGAGCAGCGGCCAGACGAAGTCCTTCCAGACGCTGACCACCGACAGGATCGACACCACGCCGAGGATCGGCCTGGACACCGGCAGCACGATCGACCACAGGATGCGGGCCGGGCCGGCGCCGTCGATTTCGGCGGCCTCCAGCAGCTCCCGGGGGATGGAGTCGAAGAACCGCTTGAGCAGGAAGATGAAGAAGCCGTTGGCCGCCGCGGGCAACCAGATCGCCCAGGGGGTGTTCAGCAGGTTGAAGCCGAAGATCGGCAGGTCCTTGACCGTCAGGTAGGCCGGCAGCAGGATCACCGTCGGCGGGATCATCAGCGTGGCGAGCATGCCGCCGAGGACGAGCCTGCCGAGCACCGGCCGCAGCTTGGAGAGCGCGTAGGCCGCGGTGACGTCGATGGCAAGGGTGAACAGCCAGGCCCCGGCCGCGTAGACCACCGTGTTGCGCAGGAAGGTGCCGAGGTCGAGCTGGTCCCACGCCTCGGCGTACACGCCGAAGTCGGGGGAGGCCGGGAAGAGCGACGGCGGGATCTGGGCCAGCTCGTCCGGCGACTTCAGCGCTCCGGTGACCATCCAGTACAGCGGGAACACGAAGATCGCGGTGAAGCCGGCCACCACCGTGACCAGGACGGTCCAGTAGATGATCTTCCCGTGCGTCGTGCCGAGCGTCTGCGGGGACACCAGGCCGCGGAACTGGCGCTCCGGCGCCTTCCCGCGCCGCCTGCGCGCGGGGGGCGACGCCTCGGCGCCGCCGGGGAGATCCCGCCCGGACGGCGGTACGGGACGCGGCGGCCGGCCGGGACGTACCTCGCCGCTCGGGCTCACTGTGCTGCTCGACATCGTCGTCGACTCCTAGATCTGGTTGTCCCGCGAGACGCGCAGGTAGACGGCCGAGAACACCATCAGCACGATCATGAGCATGAGTCCGAGCGCGCCGCCGCCGCCGAAGTCGCCGAAGCTGAAGGCGTACTGGTACATGAGGTAGGCGACCGTGACCGTCGCGTTCTCCGGGCCGCCGCCGGTGAGCAGGTACGGCTCGATGAACACCTGCATGGTGGCGACGATCTGCAGCAGGAGCATCACCAGCAGGATCAGCTTGGTCTGCGGGATGGTGACGTGCCACACCCGCCTGAACAGGCCCGCTCCGTCCAGCTCCGCCGCCTCGTACAGCTCGCCCGGGATGCTCTGCAGCGCGGCCAGGTAGATCAGCGTGCCGGTGCCGAGGTTCATCCAGGTGGAGACCAGCACCAGCGAGAGCAGCGCGGTGCTGGTGGAGTCCAGCCAGCTCAGCGCCGGCAGGTGCGCCAGGTCGAGGATCTGGTTGAACAGCCCGGGGCCCGGGTCGTAGAACCACTTGAACAGCAGCACCGCGACGGCCGGCGGCAGCATCACCGGCAGATAGACGACGAACCTGAGGTAGGCCTTGGCGTGCCGCAGCTCGTTCAGGACGATCGCCGCCGCGAACGGCACGGCGTACCCGACGACCAGCGCGAGCCCGGTGAAGGCGGCCGTGTTGATCCAGGCCTGGGCGAACGCCGAGTCCTCCGTCACGGTGCGGAAGTTGTCCAGGCCGACCCATTCGGGCGGGCCGACGAAGTTCGTCTTCTGGAAGCTGAGCAGGACCTCCCGCACCATCGGGTACCAGGAGAAGAACGCGAAGCAGATCAGTGCCCCGCAGAGGAACCCGTACGCCGTCAGGTTGCGGCGGACCAGGCGCCGCCTCGCCCCTGGAGCGCGGCGCCGTGCTGCCGCCACGGCCGTCGTGGTCATCTGTACTCCCGATCGCGTTGGTGCGTGGCCGGGGCGCCGGCCGGTGGCGGCCGGCTCCCCGGGGCCGAGGTCAGCTCGACTTGGCCAGGATGTTGTCGACCTTCTTCTGCGCGTCGGCGAGAAGCTGGTCGATGTTCGCGTCCTTCCTGGTCAGCACCGCGGACATCGCCGTGTCCAGCACCGCGTAGATCTCCTGGGCCTTCGGCGGCTCCAGCTTGAACCGCACGGCCGCGTTGGCGTCGATGTACGGCTGGAAGTGTTCCACGGGGATGGTCGCGAACTGCTTGCGCAGCTCAAGGATCTTCTTGCCGGGCTCGGTGTCGCCGAACAGGTCGATGTCGGGCAGTCCGACCGGCAGCCCGTCGGCCTTGGCCCGCTCGAAGTCGAACTGGCCCTGGCCGGGGGTCAGGAACTTGTACTCCAGCCACTGGAGACCGGCCTTGATCTGCTCGGGGGTGGCCTTGGGGTTGAACATGTAGCCGTCGCCGCCGCTGAGGGAGGTGGTGGCCTCGGGCATCCCCGCCACGCCGTAGTCGTCGAACTTGCCCTTGAAGGTGTTGTTGACCTCCTTGACCACGTCGGGAGCGCCGATCATCATGCCGAGCTTGCCGCTGCCCATCATGCGCATGAGGTCCTCCCAGCGGAGCAGCTGCTTGGTGCCCATGCTGTCGTCGGTCCAGCGCATCTGCTTGAGGTTCTCCAGCACGGCCTTGCCCTGCGGGCTGTTGAAGGCGGCCTTCTTGCCGTCGGGGGTGACGACGTCGCCGCCGCGTCCGTAGATGGAGGAGGTGAAGTGCCAGCCGCCGGTGTTGCCGGCGCTGTACTCGCCGTACCCGACGTAGCCGGGGCCGAGCGCCGCGATCTTCTTGGCCGCGGCCTGCATCTCGGCCCAGGTCTTGGGCGGCTGGTCGGGGTCGAGGCCGGCCTGGGTGAACAGCTTGCGGTTGTACACCAGGCCCGTCGAGTAGTTGACCCTCGGAAGGCCGTAGACCTTGTCTCCGCTCTTGAAGACGCTGATGACGTCAGGGCGGATGTTCTTCAGCGCGGGGACGCTGTCGAGGTACGGCGTGATGTCCGCCGCCTGGCCGGCCGCGATGATCTTCTGGACGTCGGTGTAGTAGACGTAGAAGACGTCCTCCATCTCCCCGCCGGCCAGCTTGGCCTGGAACGTCTCAGGGACGATGCAGGGGAAGGCGTCCTTGCCCTCGACCGTGATGTTCGGGTGCAGCTGCTGGAACGCCGTGACGTCCGCGTCCCACTGGGCCGCTTCCTTGGGGTTGTTCTTGGGCGGCTTGCAGCCGACCGCGATGGTCACCGGTGCCTCCGCGCCGGGGGCCGCCGAGCCCTGCGACGACCGCGCGTCAGGGGTGTCGCCGGCGCCGCCGCCGCATCCGGCGGCGGCGAGCACGATCCCTGCGCTCAGCAGGATCGCGAGGTTGCGGGGTTTCATGGATGTTTCCCTCCTGGACTGCCCCCGACTACGAGGCCCAAGTTCTGGTACAGCTTCGTGAACCGGTTGGGAGCAACATATAGAGACAGACATAACCCAGCAAGACTCTGATGTTGCTGATGCAAAAAAGTGACAGTGTCACTTCCGGTAACAGACTTGTCATCTCGACGTCACCCGAACCCGACGCCCACCCTCGGCCAAGAAGACCCCCGGCAACCCGACCGGCACCCTGCTCCCGGCGACCCCATCCCCTCCTGCGCTCGGCCGGCGAGCTTCACCCGATGCGACCCGGTTTCACCTAGTACGGCCGGTCTTCGCCCGGTGGGGCGGGGGGCTTCGCCCGGTGCGGCCAGGGCTTCGCCCGGCGCGGGGAGGCTTCATCCGGTACGGCCGGTCTTCATCCGGTGGGGCCGGGGCTTCGCCCGGTGGGGCCGGGGCTTCGCCCGGTGGGGCCGGGGCTTCGCCCGGTGGGGAGGCTTCGTCCGGTGTCCGGTGGGCGTTGTCGGCGCCGGGTCGGCGGGGTGTGGTGCGGTGGTGTCGGCGCCGTCGTACGGTGCTCAACCGGGCAGGCTTTCGTGACAGGCGTTAGTCGCGTGTCCTGGCGGGGCCGGTGGAGCCGCGCACGACCAGCTCGGGCTCGAACAGCAGCTCCTCGGCGGTGACCGAGCCGCCGTCGATCTGGTTGACCAGCAGGGTGACCGCCGTGCGCCCGATGGCCTCGATGGGCTGGCGTACGGTCGTCAGCGGCGGGTTGGTGCAGTTCATGAACGCCGAGTCGTCGAAGCCGACCACCGAGACGTCTTCGGGCACCGACCTGCCGAGCCGGCGCACCGCGCGCAGCACGCCGAGCGCGAGCACGTCGCTGGCGCAGATGATGCCGGTGATGCCGTTCTTGACCAGCCGGGTCGCGACGGCCTGGCCGCCTTCCAGGGAGAACAGGCTGTGCTCCACGGTGTCGGGGCCCGACTCCAGCCCGGCGCGACGGGCCTCGGCCTGGAAGGCGGCGAGCTTCCTGCGCGAGGGGACGTGGTCGCGCGGCCCGAGGACCACGCCGATGCGCGTGTGGCCGAGCGAGGTCAGGTGGCCGAACGCCTGCTCCACGGCCACGACGTCGTCGGTGGCCAGGCAGGGGAAGCTCAGCTCGGCGATCGCCGCGTTGACCAGTACGGCCGGCAGACGCCGGTCGAGCAGGCGCAGGTAGTGCTCGTGCGGCGCGTCGGCCTCCATGTAGTGCCCGCCGGCGAAGACCATGCCGGAGACCTGCTGTTCGAGCAGCATCTCGACGTAGTCGGCCTCGGACAGGCCGCCCGCGGTGCGGGTGCACAGCACCGGGGTGAAACCGCGCTGGGCGAGCGCGCCGCCGACGACCTCGGCCAGGGCGGGAAAGATCGGGTTGCCCAGCTCGGGGAGCACCAGGCCGACCAGACGGGCCCGCTCGCCGCGCAGTTGCGTGGGTCGTTCGTAGCCGAGCACGTCCAGCGCGGTCAGCACCGCGGCCCGGGTGGTGTCGGAGACCCCGGGCTTGCCGTTGAGCACGCGGCTCACGGTGGCCTCGCTGACGCCGACCTTGCGGGCGACCTCGGCGAGCCGGCGCGTGGTCGCGCGCACGGCCGCGCCGTCGCCCTGCCGCGGGCCGGCGCCGACCGAGGCGCTGGCGGAGGCGCTGGCGGAGGCGCTGGCGGAGGCGCGGCCGGCCGAGCCGCCGTTGGGACCGGGTTCCGCGCTGTCGCTTGTCACGGTCGCAAATATACGGCAGTCGCCTGCAAACCGTTTGCATCGGGTGCTGGAAGGTGTCCCGACGCCGACCGGTGTAGTCATCGATGCCGACTCCGGTGGTGGTGTCCGCCTGGCTTCCGCCGGCGGCGGTCGGCGCGGCGAGGGGCTTCGGGCGCGACCGCCGCCGAGGCGGCGTCATCGGGAATCGGTGGCCATCACCGCCGGATGAACCGCTGGTGTCCTCGTTCGGCCAGTTCCTCCGGGCCGACCACGGTCAGAACCGGGGTGCCCGGCAGCGCGAACATGGTCACCACCAACTGCGACTGCCCGTCCGGGAGGTTGTTGGCGCCCTGGAGGTGGATCACGTCGCCGCCGGGCTCGAACAGGGCGTCACCGGCCCTGAGCACCCGAGGCGGCCGCCCCTCCAGCTCGAACAGGATCTCGCCCTGGGTCACGTAGCCGAAGAGCGGCCCTGGGTGCCGGTGGGGCGGCGCGCCGGGGTCGCCGGGCGGCAGGGTGACCCGGATGGTCCTGGCCTCGGCGCCGGCCGGCATCCCGGCCGTCGCCTCCGGCAGTGTGGCGATCACCTCAACGCCCGGGGGCAGGTGCGCGTGCTCAGCGGTCATATGGTCCTCCATCCGAACAGGACTGTTCAGAAGGAAGACAGGACGGCCGCCGCGTTTGTGACAGCCCGGCGCGGGCGAGTGGCGAACCCGGTGCGGGGGGCGCCCCCGAGCGACGCCCCCCGCACCGGGATCGAAACGGGGGCCTCGGCGGCAGGGGGATACACCTGCCACCGAGGCCCCTGACATCCGGCGACGGCTCCCGATGATCAGCCGGATGTGCTCCTTGGCCGCCCGGCCTGCGAGCGGGCACCGGGCGACGCGCCCCTTCCGCACTCGCTGGGGGACGCCCGTCAAGATTCCTCCGCTTCGCCCGGACGGGAACGCGAGTCCCGCTCGAAAGTTACGAAGCACATCCGAAAACGACAAGGGTGCCGACGGTGGAGCGGTGCGCAGAGGGTGGAGCGTTCGAAGGCGCCCCGGGTGAACATACAGCTCACAACGGTGGACCGGCCGTCGGAGCCGCGCAGGCCGACGACCGGATCGTTGAAAGTTTCGAGAGAAAGATCAGGCGGACTGATCCTCGACGTGGAAGGAGATGCCTCCCTGGTCGTCGATGTCGGCGTCCAAAGCCTTGTCGTCGAGCACGGTCGCGGCCACCGGGTCCAGGTAGACCTTGGCTCCTTCGCTCTCGACTACCTTGTCGGTGCTCTCGGGGCCGTCGGCCACCGACAGCATCAGCGAGCCGGCGTCCTCGCCCTGCGAGGAGATGCGGATGCCCTTGTCGGTCGTCGACTCGCCCGACTGGGTGTTGAGGTCACGGATCACCTTGGCGGCGGTCTCTGTCAGCGTGAGCATTGAGCCTCCTCCTCGAGAGGGTCGAGTTCTCGGGTTAACCGCCCCATGCCCGATTTGGGATGCATGAACCGTATTGCCAGATTCGTTCGGTCGAATCTCCCTCATAGCCGTTGACGCGACGTTGGCGTCGGCCCGTCCGCCGCGTCGACGGCCGTCGCAGGTCGCGGACGGCCCCCGCCTGCGGACGGCCCCCGCCTGCGGACGGCCCCCGCCTGCGGACGGACCGCGACGAGAACGCCGCGTTGTCGGCGGATCGCGTGGCCGACGGGTGCGCGAGCGGTCATAGTGGAGCCGCGGGCGGCGGCCTCGCCGGTTCCCGCGTCCATCAGGGGGAGGGGTCCTGTTCCCGGCCGCGTCACGGGGGTGAGCGCGCCGCGGGAACGTTCCCGTCCGCGTTCACTACGGGAGCGGTCATGGTCGTCGTCGGCACGTGGAACCTGGAAAATCTCTATAGGCCCGGCGGGGAGTTCGGCCCCCGCGACGAGGCGGCGTACAAGGCGAAGCTCGCGGCGCTGGCCGCCACGCTCGCCGGCATCGCCCCCGACGTGCTGGGCGTCCAGGAGGTCGGAGACCCCGGCGCGCTCGCCGACCTGGTGGAGGCGCTCGGCGGCGAGTGGCACACGGCGCTGTCCCGGCATCCGGACGCACGGGGCATCCGGGTCGGGGTGCTCAGCCGTCTCCCGGTCACCGTCGTGCAGGACGTCACCGCCTTCACCTCCCCGCTGGCGGCCGTGCAGAGCACCGACACCGGGCCGGGAATCGCCCAGACCAGCCGCGGCATGCTCGCCGTACGGGTCGAGCCGGGCCCGGGCATCACGCTCGACGTGGCGGTGTGCCACCTGAAGTCAAAGCTGCTGAGCTTCCCCGGCGGCCGGTTCGCGGCCCGCGACGAGGGCGAGCGGGCCAGGTACGGCGCCTACGCCCTGTACCGGCGGGCCGCCGAGGCCACCACGCTGCGCGGTCTCGCCGACCGGCTCGTCGGCGGCCACGGGCAGGAGCGGCCCGTGGTCGTGCTCGGCGACTTCAACGACGAGCCGCAGGCGGCCACCACGCAGATCGTCCTCGGCCCGCCCGGCTCCGAACTCGGCACCGCCGGCGCGCTGCGCCCCGACCGGGGCGACGCCTGGCGGCTGTGGAACCTCGCCACGCTGATCCCCGAGGCGGAGCGCTTCTCCCGCGTCCACAACGGCCGGGGCGAGCTCATCGACCACATCCTGGCCAGCCGCGCCCTCATCGAACGCGTCGCGGAGATCCGTTCGATCGTCGGCCACGGCCTCGCCTCGGTCACCGAGGACCCCGTCGCCCGCCGCGACGCCGCCGACTCCGACCACGCCCCCATCGTCGCCCACTTCGACCTCTGACAGTGATGATGTAGGTGAGCGCCTCCCGGCGAGGTCTGACCCAACCTCTGACTGACTTCGGGTCCTCAAGCGGATCTGTCCGCGCCATCACCGCGACCCTTGCCGGCGCCCGCCGTCGTGATCATGCTCTGGTACGACGCCACCATCCAACCTGCCTGGTGCGATGACCTCGATGACGGCGGCGGTAGCATCGGTGCCCATGTCCGAGGTGCCAAGTGTGCTGGTCGTGCAGCACGGTGAGAACGGCGGCCCCGGCCGCTTCGGCGAGTGGCTGGGCGAGGCGGGCGTCTCGGTGGAGGTCGTCACCGCGTTCGATGGCTCCGCCGTCCCCGCGCGGCTCGCCCACGACGGCCTGCTCGTGCTCGGTGGCGGCTACATGCCCGACGACGATGACAACGCGCCCTGGCTGCCCGCCACCCGCTCCCTGGTCGAGCAGGCCCTGCGCGGGTCGGTGCCGATGTTCGGCGTCTGCCTCGGCGGCCAGATGCTCGCCGCGGTGGCCGGAGGGAAGGTCCAGGCCGACGCGGGGGCGCCTGAGCACGGCAGTACGGCGGTCGCCATCAGGCCCGAGGCGTCGGACGACCCGCTCTTCCACGGTCTGCCCGATGTCGTCCCCGCCATCGAGCACCACGTCGACGCGATCACCGCCCTGCCGCCGGACGCGGTCTGGCTGGCCGAGACCGGCAGATGCCCCTACCAGGCCTTCCGCGTGGGTGCGAGCGCCTGGGGCGTGCAGTTCCATCCCGAGGTCACCCCTCAGCGCATCCGCCAGTGGAACGGCGACGAGCTGCGAGCGCAGGGATTCGACCGGGACGAGCTGTACGCGGCGGCCCTCGCCGACGATCCGGCCTCCGCCGCGGCCTGGCACGAGGTGGCGCGGCGCTTCGCCTCGATCGTCCGCGAACGGGCGACGCGGAGCTCCCAGCGGCCGGCTTCCGAGGTTCCATAGCGGGACGAAGATCACTGGTAAATGCTTTGCGGTGGGCGGGCCGGGCTGTATACGTTCTGCGGGATCGTGCCCGGACCCCGGCCGACGCGCGCCGACAGCCGGCCGACAGTGCCGGCCGACAGAGCCGGTGGCCGGCCTCGCCGGCGCGCGCGTTCGATGTAGGCCCCTGGCACGCGTCGTCTCGCATGCCTTCTTACGACGGAGCGTTCGTGTGTCGATTCGCATCACCCCGCTGACCGACCCCGAGCGTGGCGCCTCCGGCCGCCGTCTGGCCTGGCTCGCCGCCGATGACGCCCAGAATCCGGTGGGTTCGGCCTTCCTGTACCTGTTCGCCCGGCCGGGGGTCCGGCACCTGGCCGAGCTGGAGATCAACGTCCATCCCGCCGAGCGGCGCGCCGGCGTCGGGCGCCTGCTGCTGGACGCGGCCGTCGGCGCCGCCCGCGAGAGCCTGCGCCGCCGGATCAGCGCCGACGCCCCCGAGGGGTCGCCCGGCGCGAGCTTCCTGGCCGCGCGCGGCTTCCGTCCCGTCCTGACTCTCACGTTCGCGCGGCTGCCGCTGGCGCGGGTCGACGCTGCGGCCCTGGCCGCGGCGGTCGACAAGCCGCACCCCGGGTACCGCCTGGTGTCCTGGGGCGGTGTCGTCCCCGGTGACCTGCTGGACACCTTCACCGCCTCCCGCCGGGCGATGGCCGACATGCCGATGGGCGAGGCCGACTTCGGGGTGGACGTCTGGGACGCCGACCGGGTGCTGGCCGCGGCGCGTGCCATCGAGCAGCGCGGCGAGTTGCTGCACACCGTCGCCGCCGTGGACGAGTCCGACGGCTCGGTCGTCGGCTTCACCGAGCTGGTCGTCCCCGGCGACGGCAAGGGGGACGCCCAGCACTACGGGACCGGAGTGCTCCCCGAGCACCGGGGGCGCGGGCTGGCCCGCTGGATGAAGGCCGAGGCGATCCGCGGCGCCCGCGAGCGCCATCCCGGTCTCGCCGGCCTGCTCACCGACACCGCCGACGGCAACGCCCCCATGAGGGCCGTCAACGACGCTCTCGGGTACGCCCCCACCCACCGCACCGTCAAATATCGGCTCGACCTCTGACCGAGCCGGCGGTGTCTCCGAGGTCCGGGTTCGTCAAATGCCGGCTCGGCCTCCGGCCGGGCCGGTGGTATCCCCGAGGCCGGTGTGCAGGATGTCCAGCGCTCGGCCGACCGTGTCGGTCAGGGTGGACACGATCTGCTCGGGTGAGCGGCCGGCGTCGCGCAGTCGCGTCGCCTCGGCGACCATGGCGGTGACGGTGGTCAGGACGAAGGCGGCGATGGCCCGCGCCGCGACGGGCCCCAGATGCGCGGGCACCCGGTCGGACAGGATCGCCGCCAGGTCGTCCTGGTAACGGGAGCCGCGAAGCCGCAGTGCGTCCTGGAGTGCGGGACTGTTCTGGACGATGGCGAAGACGCCGGCGAGCCGGCCGTCGGCCACGGCCCGCGGATCTTCGCCGTCCGGCGCCTCCGGCAGCTCGGGCAGCTGGGCGAACAGGCGCGGCAGCTCGTCCTTGAGGAACTCCGGCAGTGAGGCGCCCAGAGGAAGCTGGTCGATCATCTCGATCACATCGGCCTCGACCGGGCGGTGCCAGGCGAGAAGAAGGTCCTCCTTCAAGGGGAAGTGGTTGACGACGGTCTGTTTCGCGACGTCTGCGGCTTCGGCGATCTCGGCGATGGTCACCGCGTCGTACCCCCGCTCGCCGAACAGGGTCAGCGCGGTCTGGGCGATGCGGTCTCTGGTCTGGCGTCGCCGCCGTTCGTGCCTGGATCGCACGGGTTCTTCCTGAGGCTCCGGTCGGTCGATGCCGCCTGTGTCGATGTCCATAGAAGTACCGTACCAGAATTAGGCTCATACTAATATTGTTATGAGACAAGTATTTCGCGATGTCGGCGGCTCCGATGATCTCGCGCTCGCCGGGCGTCCGCCGCGGACGATCCGGTGTCATGCCTCAACACCCCTCCATGTCGTTCGCGCGGCTCGGGGAGAGGAGGAAGCACCGATCGCGCCCGGGTGCGGGGCGGTCGGTACGCTGCGGAGATGACCCTGATCGGACGCCGCAGGGAGCTGGCCGCGGTCGAGCGGTTGCTCGACCAGGCCACGGCCGGCGTCGGGGGGCACCTCATCGTCACCGGGCCGGCCGGAGCAGGGAAGACGGTGCTGACCGCCGCCGCCGCGGAACTGGCCCGCGCCCGCGGCATCCCGGTGATCCGCGCCCCCGGAACGGGACTCGACACCGAGCCGCTCTGGGAGCGACTGCTGCGCGATACAGCAGCGGACGCGCCGCCACCCCGGGAACCGCTGACGGCCGATCTCGGGAATGCGGATCGACCTGCTGCCCCCGGGCGCCCGCGAACTGGTCCGGGCGGCCACGACGCCCCGCCAGGATCTCCTCCTCGGATACTGGGACGAGATCCTCGTCACGCCCGCGGACGACCTCGGCGAGCGCCGCACGCGGGACATGGACGCCATCCGCGCGCACGGCATCCCTTACCACCACGTCAGCGGGGCGGACGTGGAGCCGGCGTACCGGCGCTGGCTGGAGTCGGCGCTGCCCGGCGTCACCATCACCGTCCTGCCGGGCGGCGGCCACTTCCCGCACCTGGCCCGGCCGTCCGAGTTCGCCGAGTTGATCGCCGAGCCGGCCAGGTCCGCGGAGCCCCTGACCGGCTGACCTCGCGACGACGTGCTAGGCCGGGTGCCGGCTTCTCCGGTGAAGGACGAGCAGCGTCAGCAGGGCCGCGAGGATCAGGACTCCGAGGATCGCCAGGACGACGGCCCATGTGGGGATGGTGTCGATCGGGAGGACCGTGAACGCGCCCTCGCCGGTGTGGATGGTCTTCTCCCGCTTCTGGGGCGGCAGTTCGACCTCGCCGGACCAGCCGGCTGACCGTCCCCGGGCATCGCGCAGCCGGACGGCGCACGTCAGCGACCCGGCGCTGAGGCCGGGGGCGTTGACCGGGAGCACCGCACCGGTGTTGGGCAGGACCGTCTCCATGACGATGTCGTAGGAGCGCGGCTTCCGGGGGCCTTCACAGGTGACGGTGCCCCTCGCCCTGGCGAACGTCTGGCCGGAGTTGTACACCGGGACGAACAGCCGCGGCGTGGGCCCCACCCACCCCGCCGAGACCTTCTGGACGGCCACGTTCGATCGCATCCGGGCGAGCACGCCGGTGGTGATCGCGACACCGACGGTGACCTGCCGGACGATGACCGCCTTGGCCGATGCCCGCCCGTTCGAGCCGACCGTGACCGCCCCGGGCCGGGCGAGGCGCTCGGCGGTAATGCCGGTGAGGTACTGCGCCGGCGCCGCACCGGCCGGGACCCTGACCCGGAAGCGCAGAGTCCTGCGCTCGCCGGAGGCCAGGGTCACCGCGGCGGGAAGCCCGGTCACCCAGCAGCTCGCCCCGCTGCAGTCGCCCGGAGGGGTCCTGTAGGCGGTGCCGGAGTTCGCCGCGGTGAGGCCGGTCGTGACGTTGATCTTCAGTCGCGCGGTGGTGGGTCCGGTGTTGGCGACGGTGACGGCGTCGCGTGCCGTTCCGCCTGGTGGCACGGTCAGGTCGAAGTACGAGCGCGGCGACCCGGCCGCGGTGGGCGACGGCCGCAGCGCGAACGCGCCACCGGTCGCGTCGTCCCCGGTGCGCGCCGGTGCGGGCGTACCCGCCTCGGCGTCGACCGCGCCCGCCCCAGTGACGACCGCGAGGACGGCGAGCGCCACGAGGCACGCGGCCTGTGGCGCGCGCCGGCCACGGTCTTTGGACGATGTCAAACAAGCACCTCCGACGGCTCCGCCACTCCTCGATCGCGGGTGGCGGTTCAGGGCCCGGCGACGATCGCCAGCGTGACCGTGGAGGTGTAGGTGCCCGGCACCGCGGTACCCGGCACGCTCACCCACCAGCCCAGCGGGTTGGCGTTCGCGCTGCCGCCGATCAGGACGGAACCGACGCCGGTCGCGGCGGCGGCTCTGTAGATGGTGACCGCGGTGGGGGTGGTGGCCGCCGTGGTGATGGCGACGGGATAGGTGATGTTGTTGGTCGGAAGGGTGCAGGTCGTGACACAGGTGGCGCTGGGCGCATTGGTGGAGGTGATCGAGGTGATGCTGCCGTTGGTGGAGAAGGTCCCACTGTCGGCGAGCGTATCGGTGCCGCTGGTGAAGGTCGTGGCCGACGCCGTGACGTGCCAGCCGGCCGCGTTGCCGGTGGCGTCGTCGACCGTGTACTCCTGGTGCGCGGCCGTCGCGTCGGCCAGGTTCTGCGTATTACCGTTCAAGGTCGCGCTCCAGGTCAGCGCCGCCGGCGCGGCCAACGTGAGCGTGCCCCCGGACAAGGTGGTCGTGCCGGTCAGCGTGCAGTCCGTGGTGGTCGGCGCCGCAGGGCCACATGGGGCCGCGCTGGCACTGCCGGACAGCAGAACGGTAGAACTCGCGATAAGTAGGACGCCAACGCCCAATATGCGAGCAAGTCGTCTCATCTGTATTTCCATCCCACGGGGTGACGTACCATCGGAACGCCACTGATCGGCTACTCTGCGTGATAATAGCAGCGCGCAAAGTGAACACCGTGCGTAGTAGGACGTGTCAGAAAGCACGCCCGCCACAGCGGATACCTCTGTCGTTCGGGTACGTCCCCGGCGGCGAACGTGCGCGCGGCCGAGGATTGAAGCGATCACGCGATCAAGACACGGCTGGAGCATCCCGTGATGGCACCAGGACGGGGGCGTCGAGCCCACCGGAGCCGAATCGAAGGAGTGTCCCGGTGCGCCCGAGGGGCTTATCGCAGGGTGGAGGAGACGACCTGTGGGCGTCCCGCGCCGAGGAAGAAGATGCCGGGGAAACCCTTGGTCTCGAAGCCGGCGCTGCGGTTGCGGCGGAACGCCGACCGCTCGATGGACAGCGTCCCGGTCCGGTCGTTGCTGACGAAGAAGACGGCTCCGCCGCCCTCCCTCGCGGTGTTGTCGGCGACGACGGACCCCGCGACGCGCACGGTGAAACGGTTGCCGTCGGTGTAGACGGCCCCGCCGCTGCCGCCGCCCGGTGTGCCGCCCCGTGCCGGGTTGGCTCCCCGCCCGACCGCCTTGTTGTGCGTGAACACGCTGTTCAGGATCACCCAGGACACGCCGATGCTGCTCAGTGCCCCGCCGTTGGAGCACACCCCGCCCTGGCCTGCGGCGCCGCCGAACGTGCTCTTCACGATGTACACCGGCAGGTCACGCCACTGGTCCAGCACCCGGATCGCGGCCCCGCCGACGTCCGGCCCCGTCGGGGCGCAGCGGTTGCGCACGAAGGTGGAGCCGACCGCCTTGAACCGGCCGCCCCGCACGAACACGGCGCCGCCGCCGCCTCCGTCGGCCCGCTCCCCGGTGGCGTTCCCGTCCGCGAACCGGATGTTCTGCACGGTGAGCTGCGGCCACTGCTGGTCGTCGCAGTGCGACGTGGTCCACACCTGCGCCTTGTCGCAGGTGTTCATGTACAGGATCCGCCGTTTGCCCGCGCCGCTCAGCGTCACCTTCCCCCCGCCGTCCAGCACCACGCGTTTGCTGGTGTTGCGCACCTTCGCCGTGGCCGTCATCACGATCGTGACGGCCTTGGGCCCGCAGGCGAACCGGATCAGCCCTCCCTTGGCCACCGCCGCCACCACCGCCGCCGACGTGCAGCTCGCGGGCGTCCCGTTCCCCACCACCCGGTCGGGGCGCGAGGTGTCGATCGCCCTGCCGTCCACGGGCACCGCCGCCCGGCCTGCGGGGTTGCCCGGTCCGGCGGCCGCTTGAGCGTTCGCCGGGACGGCGAGAGCCGCTCCGGCCATGACGACGACGACAGCAACATGGCTCATTCGCACGCCGCGATGCTACTGCGACACTTCGCCACATCACCCCCATACGCAGATTTCTTCCCCAGCTGCTCGCCGGTCGGCCGAGCCGGTCCGGGGAGGACTTCAGGACCGGACGAAGACCGCGACCGTGCGGGACGGGACGGTCAGCGTGCCGGTCGAGGGGTCGAAGGCCGACCGCCTGACGACGGGGTCGTCCGAGGCGGCCTGGACCGGGTGCAGGGCGACCTGCGCCCCCTTCAGCGCGGCGACGGTCTGCGCCTGGGGGTCCGGCGTCGCGTTGAACACGACGGTGATCGACTTCCAGCGCGCGTCGACGCCGGAGGAGTCCACGTGCATGGTCACCACGCCCGGGATCTCGCCGTCGCCGCTCACCGGGAAGGACAGCCGCTTCTGCACCTCGGCGAGCGAGCCGAGCGAGAACGCGGGGGAGGAGGAGCGGATTCTCAGCAGCTCGCCGAACCGCGCCCGCGCCGCGCCGATCGCCGCGCAGTCCGGCCTGAGCGCCGGGTCGGCCAGCAGCGGCCTGGCGTAGGGCCACCTGGCCTCGTTGCCGGCCTTGGGCGGCAGGCCCGCGCCGAAGCCGTTGCCCGCCGAGCAGTCCCACAGCAGCCGGTTGAACCAGTCGCCGGAGTCGTAGGAGTTGCGGTCGAACGACTTGGAGCGCAGCCGTTCGCTGCCCGCGTGCACGAAGGCCGTGCCCTGCGACAGGACCGCCGCGGCCAGCGAGAGCGCCTGCATGCGCACCCGGTCGTCCATCGGCGCCGACTGCGGCAGCTTGTAGGCCAGCGCGTCGAACAGCGTCTCGTTGTCGTGGGCGTCGACGTAGGAGACCGCCTCGCCGGGCGCGGCCGTGTAACCGGCGGGCGAGCCGTTGTAGTCGACCTGGGCGCCGGTGACCTCCTCGCCGCCGGACGCGGTGAACCGGTAGTCGCGCAGGTTGCCCGACAGCCCGACCTTGATCAGGTCCTGGTAGTGCAGCAGCCGGGCCTTGCGCTGCCCGGCGTCGCCGTTGGCCGGCGACCCGTTCGGCGCGCCGGCCAGCCCTGAGCCGAAGCCCTGGACGCGCGGGTCGGCGTCGAACGGCCCGCCGCCGCGCACCGCGTCGCGCAGCCGGTCGTTGAACGTGCCGACGCCGGTGCCCGCCATGTTCGCCTGGGTCGCCTGGACGAACCGGGCGTCGCAGGCGACCTCCCCGAAGTTCCATCCCTCGCCGTACAGGATGATCGTCCTGCCGTCCACGCCGTCGCGGGCGAGCGTCAGCTTGTCCAGGGCGGCGCGCACGGCGAGGATGTTCGCCTTCGGATGGTGGCCCATCAGGTCGAACCGGAAGCCGTCGATCTTGTACTGCTCGGCCCAGGTGACGACGGAGTCGACGACGAGCCTGCCCATCATGGCGTGCTCGGGGGCGGTGTTGGCGCAGCAGGTCGAGCTCGCCACCGTGCCGTCCTCCAGCAGCCGGTGGTAGTACCCGGGCACGACGCGGTCCAGCACCGACCTCGGGTCCTGCCCCGAGGCGAAGGTGTGGTTGTAGACGACGTCCATGACGACCCGCAGCCCGGCCCCGTTCAGCCCGGCGACCATCGAGCGGAACTCTAGGACGCGGCGCGGACCGTCCGGGTCGGTGGAGTAGGACCCCTCGGGCACCGTGTAGTGCATCGGGTCGTACCCCCAGTTGAAGGAGTCGGTGGCGGCGGTCGCGGCCACGCACTCCTGCTGCAGCTCGGAGTCGGCGGGCATCGCGGCCAGGTCGCACCGCGGTTCCGTCCGGTCGGCCTCGCGCTCGGGGACGCTGCCGAAGTCGAACGCGGGCAGCAGATGCACGTGCGTGAGCCCGTCGGCGGCGAGCGCCCGAAGCTCCCGCATGCCGGCCGAGTCGCCGGTGAACGCCGCGAACGTCCCGCGCGCGCCCGCCGGGACGGTGGCGTCGGAGGCGGAGAAGTCGCGTACGTGCAGCTCGTAGATCGACGCCTTCTCCTGGGGGACGGCGTCCGGCTTGCGCAGCGTGGCCCAGCCGCCGGGCCGCAGCGAACGGTCGGACAGGTCGACGAGCCGGCTGCGCGCCGAGTCGGCGGCCAGCGACACGCTATAGGGGTCGGTCACCTCGTTGGTGACGACCCCGCCGGCCGCCGGGGCGTACACGGTCACCAGGAAGGTGTAGTAGCGCCCCTTCCAGGTGGGCAGACCGCGCACCGACCACACGCCGGTGGCGTCGTCGCGCCGCATCGGGTGGACGTCGCGCTCGCCGCCGGAGGCGTCCCGGTAGAGGGCCAGCTCCACCGTGCGCGCCGTGGGCGCCCACACCGACAGCGTCGGCGACGCGGAACCCGCCGACAACTGCGAGGCGGACCCCGCCGACGGCCGGGAGGCGGACCCCGCCGACGACCGCGAGGCGGACGCCGCCGCCCACAGCCGCGAGGCGGACGCCGTCGAGGACGGCCACGTCGGCCCCAGCCCGGCGGTCGCCGCGCCGGCGTACACGTCGTCCAGCACGCCCGGGATCTGCACGCCGGTCGCGGCGCGCAGCACGCCGGCCGCGTCGCGTTCGACCGCGACGACCTGGCCGCGCAACGCCTCCTTGACGACGTCGGCGTCGCGCGGGTCGACCTTCAGCGCGGCGTAGGAGGCCAGGTGCGGCCACCTGGCCTTCTGCGCGCCGGTGAGCCCGCCGCCGTCCGTCAGGCGGATCAGCCGGATGCCGCCGGTCAGGTCCCCCTCGTCGTAGGCGATGTCGCCCTTGGCGGAGAACGCCAGCGCGTACCCCAGGGAGGCGGACGGCGTGCGGTTCCAGGCGACGCTGTCGCGGTCGATCCAGTGGGCCGCCGCCTTGGACAGGTCGGCGTCGGCGCCCGGTGCCTGAGGCCGCGGCGGCGGGTCGCCCTCGGTGGCCGCCGGCCGCCGGGCCTCGTGGCCGGTGACGCCCGGGTCCGGCGACCGGCCGGACGGCAGGTCCTGGTCGTCGCCCTGGTGCATGATGTGGCTCAGGCTCGTCGCCCCCTCGGCCGGCGGCACCCGGTAGTACACCCCGAAGCCGTCGGTGCCGGCCGGCTGGAGGGGCGCGGCCCGCTCGGTGGGACGGGCGGTCCCGTTCCACGCGTGCGGTCCCCAGCCGTCGTCGTTCCCGTCCGGGCGGCGGTAATGCAGGATCGCCGCGTTCTCCGCGTTCTCCACTGCGGCGCGCGGCTCGCCCAACGGTGGGCGGGCCGGGGGTCAGGTCGGGATGCGTACGCGGATCTCGCCGCCCAGGCGGGCGTCCGAGGTGAGCTCCAGGTCGTCGCCGCTCCAGAAGCGTCCCGGGTCGTACCAGTTGAGGTGGCGGCCGGCGGGAAGCAGCCCCATGTCCTGGTACGTCGCGGCCACCACCTCGGCGCAGTACGCGGTCTCAAGGGCGGTCTCCGTGACCCGCCTTCGGATGGCGGGCACCCGTCCGCGCAGCCAGCGGCCCGCCAGCCGCGCCGTGGACGGGAACGGCGTGCCGTCCAGGCGAGCGATGGTGCGCAGAAGCGCGTCCTCCATCTCCCGCGTCACCGGACGGTCCAGCTGGCGCAGCCACGCCCGCTGCCCGTACCTGGTCGCCCAGACCATGACGGCGTCGCGCAGGTCGTGAAGCTGGACGCCGCGCTGGTGGGTGCCCGACCACATGTCGGGCAGGGAACGCCCGAGCTCGGCGTGCCACATCAGCGGCGGCAGGTCCTCGATGACCACGGACATGCCGACATGGTTCACCGGGCTGTTGGTCGTCACCTGGATGGCCCGGTCGGGCGCCGACCGCCCGCGGAACAGCCAGACGTCGCCCGTGCGGGTCAGATCAAGCGCCTCGTCGAGGCCGATGCTCACGCCGGACATCCCACTCCTCTTCCCAGTAGCCTGAGGACATGCGTTGGTGGAAGATACTGGGCCTGGCGGCCTTCGCGGGCGTCGCCGCCTCAGGAGCGGTCATCGTCCGGGCGGAACGCCGCCGCCGCGCCTACACCCCCGAGGAGATCCGCACCCGCCTCCGCACCCGCCTCGCCGAGGCCGCCCCGGAGGCCGTTTCCCCGGGGTCCGCCTCCGCCCTGCCGTCTTCGGCCTCTTCGCCCCCGACCCTACGGGCAGACGGCCACTAGCCCGGGGTCAAGTGGTCGCCCTATCGCCGGGACGCCGCTCTTACGAGCGGGTTGTCCGAGGTCAAGACGCGGGTTACGGTGCTTGAGGTCCGGAATCCGAATCCCGCTCAGGAGGAGACCGGTGAGTGCCGGCGAGGAGCGACGCGACAACTCCGCGGATTCTCCGCCCTCTTCCCCCGGCAACGCTCTCGCCGGCAACGAGGTGAGCGGCACCGTCACGGGGCCAGTAGTGCAGGCGGGCGCCATCCACGGCGACGTGCGCATCACCATGGAGCCGGCGGGCCGCCTTCCCCCGCCCGCGCAGCTCGCCCCGCCGCCGGCCGTGTTCGTCGGCAGGCACGCGGAGCTGGCCGAGCTCGATCGGCTGCTCGCGGACCGGCCCGCAGAGGAGCGCTCCGCGGAGGAGCCTTCTGCCCCGGGCCCGTCGGGTTCCCCGCTGCTGGTGGTCATCAGCGGGTGCGGAGGCGTCGGCAAGAGCGCGCTTGCGCTGGCATGGCTGCACCGGCTGCGGACACGCTTCGGGGACGGACACCTGTACGCCGACCTGCGCGGCGCCGTGCCGGGCTCGGCCGCGCCTCCCGGCGAGATCCTCGAACGCTTCCTCCGCGCGCTCGGCGTCGCGCCGGACCACGTGCCGCCCGCCCTGGACGAGCGTGCCGCTTTGTTCAGGTCGGTCACCGCGGGACGGCGCCTGATCCTGCTGCTGGACGACGCGTTGTCGGCCGCCCAGGTGCGGGCGGTCCTTCCCGCGTCGGGGAACGGTCTCGT
The DNA here is from genome assembly GCF_055586705.1 of Sphaerisporangium sp. NPDC049457. NCBI lineage: Bacteria > Bacillati > Actinomycetota > Actinomycetes > Streptosporangiales > Streptosporangiaceae > Sphaerisporangium > Sphaerisporangium sp. NPDC049457. The sequence continues at coordinate 554,907 of NZ_JBVJHR010000002.1, forward strand.
CGTGGTGACCACCCGCCGCAGGCTCTCCGGTCTCGTCGTCGAGGGCGCGCGCTTCGTCGAGCTGCGCGCGCTGACCGAGGCCGACGCCGTCGGCCTGCTGGCCCGGGTGCTCGGCGCGGCGCGCACGCGCGTGGAGCCGGTGGCGGTCCTGGACCTCGTCACGCTGTGCGGGCGGCTGCCGATCGCGCTGTGCGCGTCCGCCGCGCGGCTGGCCGTGCGCCCGCGCTGGACCATCGACCGCGCCGTCCGCGAACTGGCCGACGCCCGGCACCGGCTCTCGGTGCTCAGCACGGAGGAGGACATCTCGCCCCGGGCCGCGTTCGAGGTCTCCTACCAGGCGTTGGAGCCTGGCCAGGCACGGCTCTACCGCATGCTCGGCCTGCACCCCGGCGCCGCCTTCGGGACGGGCGCCGCCGCCGCGGCCGGCGACATCGACGAGGACGAAGCGTTCCGCATCCTGGACGAGCTGGCCGGAGCGAGCCTGGTCGAACCACAGGAGGAGGACCGCTTCCGCTTCCACGACCTCGTGCACCTGCACGCCCGCGCCAAAGCGCTGGACCACGATCCGGCGCAGGAACGCCGGGCGGCGTTCACCCGCGTGGCCACCTGGTATCTGCGGTCGGCCGTCGAGGCAGATCTGGTCGTCGTGCCCGGACGCTGGCATCTCGGACCGTCGTACGAGGCGGCGAGCGCCGCCGCCCCGCCCTTCGACGGCCCGGCGCGCGCGCTCGACTGGCTGGAGACGGAGCTGCCGAACCTGCGCGCCGTGCTCGCGCGGGCGCATGACGAGGGCATGTACGACTTCGTCTGGCAGTTGTGCGAGGCCACCTGGGGACTCTTCCTGAACAGGAAGCATTACGAGGCGTGGGTGGACACCCATCAGCTGGGCTTGTCCGCCGCCCGCGCCGCCGCCGATCCGCTGGCCGAGTCTCGCATGCTCGTGGCGCTCGCCACGGCCCACCTCAATCTCCAGGACTTCACGCGGGCGGCCGAGTACTGCCTGCGTGCCGCCGAGCTGGAACGCTCCGCAGGGCACGCGATCGGCGAGGCGGCGGCGCTCAGCAGCCTCGGCGTGGCCTACCTCGGAATGGGCCTGCCGGAGCGGGCGATCGAGCGGTTCCGGCGGGCGAGATCGATCCACGAGGGCCTCGGCCGGGCGCGCGGCGTGGCGCTGATGACCCGCAGGATCGGTGAGGCTCACCGCGACCTGGGCCGGTACGACGAGGCGGTGGCGCACCTTGCGGCGGCGGAGGAGTCGTTCGGCCGGCTCGCCGACGCCTACAACAGGGCCCGGACGCTGACCGGGCTCGGCCAGGTGCATCTGCTGGCAGGACGGCCCCGTGACGCGGTGCCCCCGCTGGCTCGGGCGCTCTCCATCGCGGACGAGATCGGCGCCCGGTACGAGCAGGCGAACATCCGTCTGCCGCTGGCGGAGGCACTGGCGGGCATGGGCGACCACCACGGTGCGCGCGGCCATCTCGTCCGCGCCTCGGAGATCTTCACCGAACTCGGCGCACCTCAAGCAGACCAGGCCCGCCGGAGCCTGGACGCGCTGCCGTCAGGCGTCCCGCCGCCGCGACGGTGATCGTGGCGGCGGCCATGTCGCCGAGGCGCCCGCCGAGCACGGTCCAGGCGTGGGCCGCCGAGGCGACGGCCCACGGTGCGGGGTGCGAGAACGCCGCGACCGTGCCACCCCGCGTCGCCACCAGGCAACTTCCGTCCGCGCGGCAGCGCGCCGCCACCAGGCATCCGGGATGGCGGGCCAGTGTCTCCTGGAGCGCCGGGCCCGCTTCGCCGGGACCGTCGGATGGCTGCACGATCACGTCGGCGAGGTCCAACCCCCGGGGTTCGTCCGACGTCGCGAGGAAGTGCTCGTCCAGCCGGACCACGAGGCGGCGGCCCGGCCCGTCGCACTCGATGAGGCGCACGCGGACGAGGTTCACCGGGCCAGCGGCCTGAGCGGACGGGGCAGGGTCAGCGGCCGGGCGACGGGAGCCGGGCCCGGAGGTTCCGCCAGGCGCATCAGCCGGTACATCGTCCGGCGCAGGACGGCGGCGGCGCCTCCGGGTACGGAGGTCAGGGCCGACATGAGCTCCGCCGTGCGCTCGCGCGGCCACCCGGCGCGGGCGGCGTCCACCTGGTGGGCGAGCGGCTCGTCCAGGCGCAGCCGGGGCGCGACTTCGGCCAGGCGCGCGAACTGAGAGCCCGGGAGCACGTCGCCGGCGTCGTACGGCGCGAGGAGGACGGGTACGCCGAGCGCTGCCCCGTAACAGGCCAGGGAGCCGCGGTCGGCGATCATCGCATCCGCCGCCACCAGGGCGGCGCGCCAGCCCTCCTCGGGTGGGAGAAGCCGGACCCCTGCCCGCACGCAGCCGTCGAACCACGCTCTGACCTGGTTGTTTCCGTGAGAGACCCACACATTGGGGTGAAGGGCGAGGACGACGCGGTAGTCATGCACGGGCAGGAGGCTCGCCAGGCGCGACGGCAGGTCGGGATGCCGTGCGAGCAGTGACCCCGACCCGTAGTGGGAGGACACCACGATGAGCGGCCGCCGACCGGCCGTCCCCAGCACGGCACGGTACGCCGGCCGGAGAGGCAGGCTCGCGAGCATCCGGTCGAAACAGGGGTCCCCGGCCACGACCGCAGCCGGCAGCGCGTCCGGGCACTCGGCCGCGAGCAACCGGCGCTGCTCCTCGTGGCCCAAAATGATCGCGGAAGGGACGACGCGCCCATGCATGGTCAGGGCCTGGAAACCCAGGCCGGTGACCGCGCGGGACGCCGGAAGCCCGTCCCCCGCGCGGCGGCCGACGTAGGAGTTCGGCCCGGCGCCGTGGAACAGGGACATGACCGGTGCGTGCAGGCGTTCGAGCATGCCTTGCCCGGCCGCCACGGCCAGGTCGAACCGGGTCTCCATGGCCTGCGACCAGGGCATCTGCAGTGCCTGCGTCTCCATGAGGAAGTCGTGCGCGCCGCCGGCGAACCGGGAGGACGGCGGGACCGTCCAGACGACCTGGACCCGCCGGTCCTCCTCGACCAGGCGCGCCACATCACTCAGGCGCGTGGCCGCGGCGAGGTGGTGGACGACCAGCGCCACCGTCCGCTCGACACCGTGTACGTCCGCTTTCGTGGCGCTCAGGGAGAAGGGGCCGCCGAGCCGCCGGGTTCCGCATGTCATGGTCGCCTCCCACATGTATCCGCCCAGCTCCGGGCGAACCGGGCATGGCGAGCATGCGTCCACGGCCTAGACGGCGACCTTGCGCCGAACCGGATGATTTCCTTGCGAAGGACGGGGTCGCAGCCGCAAGACGCGGGTGCGACCCCTGTGATGCGCGGGTGGTGACGTCCGGCGGCACCTTGGCGGGGTGCCGCCGGACGTTGATCCGCCGAGGAGTTCGGGGTTAGATCATGAATATGCCGTCTCCGCCGAGGTATCTCGCGGCCGTCACGACAGGTGCCGCTCCTTCGTCCGAAACGCGGACCACGGCGAGGCCGCCCAGTGAGACGGTGACGACCGACACGGCGATGATGACCGCCGACAGCGCTTTGCGCATCGTGCGTATTTCTCCTTTACGGCCACATGTCAATCTGGATCCATGCATGTTGTCATGCAATGATCACAACAGGCAAGCCGCAGCATAGCGGTCTCAACTGGGGTCAGCTCTGAGGAATCGGGTCACGACCTTATCTCGGAATATCTTGGACATAAAGTAATACTGACTGCAAGGTTCATCTTCCGCACGTATGGCTACTAAGTGATAGAAGTCAGCCGTGGGAACGTGCCAAAAAATGTGAGATCCTTTCGCTATTGCGAGTCGGATATATAGGGGGGTTTACCGACAAAGGGGGAGGATTGGAGATCAGGATGCTCGGGCCGGGGGTGGGGATCGCGCTTCGTGCACGGGGGAGGGAGCGTTCGCTCGGCCCGCCCAAGGAGCAACTCGTGCTGGCGAGCCTGCTGCTCGTCCCGCGGTTGCCCCTGGCCGTGGAGATCATCGTCGACCGTCTCTGGGGGGAGCGGCCGCCGGCCAGGGCGCGGGACAACCTGGCCAGCTACGTATCGCGCACCCGCCGTCGCCTGCGGGAGGCGGTGGGCGACCGGGCCCGGATAGAAGCACGCGGCTCCACCTACACGCTCGACATCGACCCGGAGACCATCGACCTGTACCGCTTTCGCGCCCTCTGCCGCCAGGCCGCCGCGGTCGCTGGCAGCGGCGACGCCGCGCACGCCGTCCGGTTGTACGAGCAGGCCGAGGAGCTGTGGCAGGGCGAGGCCCTCCTCGGGCTGCCCGGCGCGTGGGCCAGGAACATGAGCGACGTCCTGGCCAGAGAGCGGGCCTCGGCCCGCCGGGAGCGTCTCGACCTGGAGTTGCGCCTGGGCCGCCATGGCGAGGTGGTGGACGAACTGCGCGGGCTGCTCGCCGCCCATCCCGCGGACGAGATCGTCGCCGCTCAGTTCATGACCGCCCTCTACCGCGGCGACCGGCGCGCCGAGGCGCTTGAGGTCTACCGGCGCGTACACCGCCATCTCGCAGACAGCCTTGGTGCCGAGCCCGGCCCGCGGTTGCGCGAACTCCACCAGGGCATCCTGCGCGGAGACCCTGGCCTCGCCGTCACCCCCATATACCGTCGCGACGCGGCGACGCCGCAGCCTGACACTCTGCCGTGCGACATCCCCCACTTCACCGGGCGTGAACGCGAGATCGAGGCCGTGGCGGCGCCGCCGGCGGGGCCGGGCGGCATGGTGGTCGCCATCGAGGGAATGCCGGGCGCCGGCAAGACCGCGCTGGCGGTGCACCTCGCGCACAAGCTCGGCACGCGCTATCCCGACGCCCGCATCAAGCTCGACCTCCGCGGCCACGACCCGGTCCGTCCTCCGCTGGACACGGCCACGGCTCTGTCGGCGCTGCTGCGCATGCTCGGCGTGCCCGCCGCCCGCGTCCCCCGGTCGCCGGCGGAGCGCTCAGCCATGTGGCAGGCCGAGCTGGCGTACCGGCGGGCGGTCGTGATCCTCGACGACGCGTCCGGCCCGGACCAGGTGCGACCCCTGCTCGGCGGCGTGTCGCCATCTCTGGTGCTCATCACCAGCCGCGCCGGTTTCGACGAGGAGGACGGGGTGGTCCGCGTCCCCCTCGGCGTGCTGCCACCGGCGGAGGCCTCGCTGCTGGCGACGCGTCTCTGCGACGGCAGGGCCGACCCGACGGCGATCGGCGAGGTGGCACGGTTGTCGGGCGGGCTGCCGCTGGCGATCACCCTGGCCTCCGGTCACCTGAAGGCCGGTGTCACGGCCGCGGATCTCCCGGTGGGTCACGCGGGCGCGCGGAGCGAGCTCAGCCTGGCCTTCGACCTGTCCTACCGGCACCTGGACGAGGAGCAGCAGCTGGCCTTCCGTCGTCTCGGCATCTCTCCGTGCCCCGATATCACCGCCGAGGTCACCGCCGCGCTGTGCGGCACCACGCCGGCCGCCGCCCGGACGCTGGTCGGGGCCCTCGCCCGTCACCACCTGCTCCAGCCCGCCGCGCCGGGTCGTCACCGGCTCCACGACCTGGTCCGGGCGTACGCCCATGACCTGGCGCGGCGCGAGGACGCCGAGAGCGATCGCCGGCGGGCGATCTCGCGCCTGCTCGGCCACTACCGGGAGACGGCGGAAAGAGCGGTCCGGATGCTCGGACTGTCCTGCGGTGGAGCGGGCGGCGAGGTGCGAGAGCGGGCGGCGGCGCGGCCGGAGGCCGGGGCGGCGACGCACGTCCCGGCCGGGACGTGCGCGACCGCCATGACGGACACGGGGGCCGTGACGGACATGGCGGCGGCTCGGCGGTGGCTGGCCGACGAGTGGAGCACGGTACTCCAGCTCGCGCAGTACGCCGCCGAGCACGAGTGGAAGACGGACTCCGCCCGGCTCATGCGCGTCATGGCGGACTACCTCGACACCGAGACGCACTGGGAGGAGGCGACGGCGGGGCACGCCACGGCGCTGCACGCGTGCCGCGAACTGGGCGATCTCCGCGGTATCGCCCAGGCGTCGCTCGACCTGGGATTCGTCCACTTCCGGACGGGACGGCACGAGGACGCGCTCGCGCGCACTCGGGAGGCGCTCGGCCTGTACCGGACCATGGGCGACAGGGCGGCCGAGGCGAGGTGCCTGGACCAGATCGGCGTCGTCCACTGGGCATCGGCGAACTACCGCGAGGCGCTGGCCCACTGCGAAGAGGCGCGGGCCATCTACCAGTCGGTCCGCGACTTGAAGGGAGAGGCCGACGCCCTCGGGCACAGCGGCATCGTCTACTGGCACCTGGGCCGTTACCGGGACTCGCTCGACCTGCTCGCCCGGGCTCTGACCGCCTATCGGCGCATCGGGGATCCGCGCGGTGAGGCCAAGACCCTCAACAACATGGGGGACGTCCACAAGCATCGCGGCTACCACAGGGACGCGGTCCGCCTGTACGAGGAGTCGTCCGGCATCTTCGAAAGGATCGCCGGGCGGCAGAACCACGCCATATTGCACAGCAACCGGGGGGATGTGCACCAGTACAAAGGCCGATATATGCCTGCACTCGAATGCTACCGAACGGCGATGGCCACGTTTCAGCAGACCGGCGACCGGAGGAACCAGGCGGACATTCTCAACAGCATCGGTGCCACCTACCTGCTCATGGGCTGCCGAGACGAGTCCCTGGTGCACTTCGAGAAGGCGAAGACCCTCGCGGTGGAGATCGCCGACTCCTATCAGGCCGTGCGCGCGCTCACGGGCATCGGGGACGTCCACGGCTCCGCTCGCCGCCATGTGTCGGCCCTGGACACCTACCGTCAGGCTCTCGCGACCGCTCGGACGATAGGTGACCTGTACCAGGAGGCGCAGGTCCACAAGCGCATGGCCGACACCTTCTGCTATCTCGACGGTCCGGATGCCGCGCGGATCAACTGGCGCCAGGCGTACGCCCTGCTGAAGGAACTCGGGCTGCCCGAGGCCGAGGACGTCGGCATTCGGCTTCAGGTGCTGGGGGGCGTGGCTCTGTGAGCCGGGGGCTCTCGGCGGGGGGCGGGCTCGGGGTCGTGCGGGCTGGTGGGCGTTGACGGGGGAGTGCCGAGGGTGACGGGTCCGGTGAACGCGCCGCCCTGGACGACCGGGCCGTGCACCGTGCCGCTGATGGTGTTGCGCACGTGGCCCTCTTCGGGGTCCGCCGCCTTGGCGGGCTTGGGTGCCTCCCGGGGCGCCCGCCGCGCGAGGGCGACCCCGTAGGCGGAAAGGGCGAGGCCGGCGACTCCGACGAACGCGCCGAGCACGCTGGCGAACTTGTCGGCGTCGTCCAGGCCGGCCAAGGGGAAGAACACCCCGAGCGCCAGCAGGACGACTCCGGTCGCGAGGACCGTCAGCCAGGTGAACATTCGTTCTCGCGAACGCCTCATCCGGTGATTGTGACGCCGTCGTGCTCCTTCCGTACAGAGCCCGGGGCCGCCGTTCGGCCGGCGAGTGCGCGGGTGGGTGTCTCGCCGATGGGTGGCGGGCGAGAGTCGATCTTTTGCGGATGGGTTGTGCTGTTTTACGATTGCCTGGCATCTGGAGCCGAGGCGACGTGGGGCTGGCCATGGATGTGCCTGCCGAGGCATGTACGAGCGGCGTGCCGGCCGAGACGACCGGTTTCGTGGGGCGGCACCGGGAGGTGGCCGACGTCGCGCGGATGCTGGAGGAGTCGCGCCTGGTCACGATCACGGGGGTGGGCGGGGTCGGCAAGACGCGCCTGGCGTCGCGCGTCGCCCGTGACCTGCGTCCCCGCTTCCCCGGCGGCGTGTGGGTGGTCGAGCTGTCGTCGCTGCGGCGGCCCGAGCTGCTCGGCGAGACGCTCCGCTCGGCGCTGGGCGTCCCCGCCCAGGCCGGCCGCCCGGCGGCGGGCGTCCTTGGGGAGTTCCTGGCGGAACGGCGCGCGCTCATCGTACTGGACACCTGTGAGCACCTGGTGGAGGCCTGCGCCGCGGCGGTGAGCTCGCTGCTGCGGGCCGCGCCCGGGCTCCGTGTCCTGGCGACCAGCCGTCGCGCGCTCGGCGTCGACGGTGAGTCGCGGCTCCACGTCGAGCCGCTGCCCGTGGAGGGCGACCGGGGTCCCGTCGGTGACCCGGCGGCCGGTGACCTGGCGGCGGCCGGCGCCGTCCCGGACGGCGCGGTGGCGCTGTTCACCGACCGCGCCGCCTCGCTGGTGCCGGGGTTCGCCGCCACGCCCGACGTGGCGCGGCTCTGCCGGCGGCTCGACGGCATTCCCCTGGCGATCGAGCTGGCCGCCGTACGCCTGCGCTCGCTGTCCTTCGAGCGTCTGGTCGAGCGTGCCGACGACCGGTTCGGCCTGCTCGCCGACGCGCACCGCCCGGGGGTGGCGCGGCACCGGACGCTGCGCACGGCGATCGGCTGGAGCCACGAGCTGTGCGAGCCGCTCGAACGCCTGCTGTGGGCACGGTTGTCGGTGTTCGCCGCGGACTTCGACTTCGAGGCGGCACGGGCGGTGTGCGCCGACGCGGACGCCGAGGTCGGCGGCGGCCTGCGCGGCGAGGACGTCGAAGACCTCCTGCTCGCCCTGGTGGACGGCTCGATCGTGTCACGCGTCGACGCCGGCGCGGCCATCCGCTTCCGCATGCTCGACACCGTTCGCGAGTACGGCGCCGCATGGCTGCGCGAACTCGGGCAGACGGAGCCGGTCCGGCGCCGCCACCGCGACCACTATCTGGGCCTGGCCCGGCGGTTCGACGCCGAGTGGTTCGGCCCGGAGCAGCCCTCCTGGCAGGCCCGGGTACGCCGCGAGCTGCCGAACCTGCGCTCGGCGCTGGAGTTCTGCCTGGCCGAGCCCGCCGAGCGCGCCGCCGGCCTCGACCTGGCGGGACGGCTCGCCTACCTGTGGATGGCCTGCGGCCTGGTCGACGAGGGCCGCGGCCACCTGCGCCGCGCGCTGGCGCTCGCCCGGCCGGCCGTGGCGGCGGGGGCGGCCGGGGCGGTCCTGCCGCGCGCGCTGTGGGCGTGCGGGTGGCTCACCGGCCTGCAGGGAGATCTCGACGAGGCCAACGACCTCGCCACCGAATGCCTGGCACAGGCGTTCTCTCGGGAGGACCTGGCGGCGGTGGGCTGGGGCACCGTCTGCTGTGCCACCATCGGGCTGCGCTCCGGGTACGTCGCCGAGGCCCTGTCCCTGTACGAGACGGCGCGGGAGACGCACGAGCTGGGCGGCGACCGCGGCGCGGGCCTGGCGATGGCGCTCACCGGGCAGGCGTACGCGCTCTGGCGGCTCGGCAGGGTGGAGGAGGCCCTCGCCTGCCTGCGCTGGCAGCGTTCGCTGTGCGACGCGTGGGGGGACATCTGGGTGCGTTCCTCGGGCGAGTGGGTGCGCAGCCTGATCGAGGCCGGCCGCGGCGACTACGCCTCGGCCGACAGGTACGCGCGCGCGGCCCTGCGCCACAAGGCCGTCCTCCACGACAGCCACGGCATGGCGATGGTGCTGGTGAGCCTGGCGCGCACGGCGGCCGGTCTCGGCGACATGGACCGCGCGGCCCGGCTGCTCGGCAGCGGCGAGCTGGTCGAGAGCAGCTTCGGGCTGCGGCCCTGCCCGCCCGGCTCGGACGGCCCGCGAGAGCAGGCCGAGTCGCGGGCCAGGGCGGCGCTCGGCGACCGCCGGTTCGACCGGGCGTTCGCCCGAGGCCGTGAGCTGGACATCGACAGCGCGCTCGAGTACGCCCTCGCGGACGCCGCGACCGGCACCCGCTCCTGACGGCGCGCGGCTCGCGCGTGTGCTTCGGCGGGTGCTGGACAACCTTCCCCACGGGCGGGAAAATCCGGTCAAGTACCACCCTCTACATGTGTTGACATTAATGCCACAAATGACATTATTCAGCCATGCGTGAGGAAGCCGAGCGGCTACTGCTGATTCAGGATGACTTCGAACGCTTCCGCGCCGCCACGCGGATGCTGGTGGATCTGGACGATCTGATCCTGGAGATCTCGCGCATCCGCAACGAGAGCGCCTCCCGGATGCAGATCATCTCGGTGACCCCGCCCGCCCGCTCCGACGACGCCCTGCCGGACGACGCGCGGGCCGTGCTGGAATGCATCCGCAGGACCGGGGCCCAGCGATTTCGCCGGCGCGACATCTTCCGCCGCCTCGCCCGCCGCTTCAAGCGGGTCGCAGCCATGGTGCCCGCGCTGGACCTGCTGGAGGCCGCGGGCTACATCCGCAAGATCGAGCCCACCGTCGCCGCCGGTCAGCCTGGACGGCGTCGCTCGCCGGAGTACGAGGTCCGCCTCTAGCGGTTCCGTCCTCGACGCCTCGACGCCTCGAGGTCTCGGCGTCCGGCGCGGCTTCTGACGATCAGGCCTGCGGAGCGGGCGCGGGAGTGGCCGGGTCGGGCGGCGGGGTGTCCTCCCCCCGGCGCGCCTCCGCGACGGCCGTGGGCTCCGCAGGGTCGGCAGGGTCGGCCGTCTGCAGGGCCTCCGCCACGATCATGGAGTCCGTCGTGTTCACGGCGTCCGCCGGGTTCCCCGCCGCGGGCGGGACGTGGAGCATGGCCTCGCCGGCGGTGTCGTAGGTGTCGAACGCGTTGCGCAGCCCTGTGATGGTCAGCACCCGCAACAGCGTTCCCTGCACGCCGCTGAGCATGAGGGCGCGCCCGGCCTCCTCGCTGCGGCGCAGGGCGGCGATGAGCTCGCTCAGCCCCACAGAGTCGCAGAACGTCACGGCGGCGAGGTCGATGATGACGGCGGAAACCCCTGGCGCGTCCCAGAGGCGGCCGAGCTCCTCTCGCAGGAGGATCGCCGACCGGTAGTCGAGTTCGCCCGTGGCTTCGACGACGATGGCGTTGTGCCGTATCGCCGAGGAAACGACCAATCCCGCTTGCGGATCGGCGCCATACTGCATGATCAGCTCCTTTGGCCTGCGGGTTTCAGGGCAGGCGTGGATACCTTCCTACCAGGTTCGGCCGACCATCACCGCCACACGCCCCTAAGCGTGCGGAGGCCCAGGGGTGTGCGCGGCGAGGCACGCGAAGGCTCACCGCGAGGTGGAGCAGGGGCTGTGCGGCCGATCACGCGCCTGGTGTGGACGGAATCTCGAACGCGGGAAAATCCACCTTGGTGCTTGGCGGTCCGGGCGGCGGCGCTCACAATCGGCGTATGTCCGATGGCAATCCGTACGTCGGTTCCCGCGTCCCCCGGCGAGAGGACGCCCGGCTGCTGAGAGGCGGCGGGCGGTTCGTCGGCAATGTGACCCTGCCCGGCATGGCGCACGCGGTGGTGGTCCGCAGTCCCATCGCGCACGGGCGGCTGGCGGGATGCGACGCCAAGGCCGTCCGGGCGGCCCCCGGGGTGCTGGACGTGATCACCCCCGCCGACGCGGGCGGGGTCCGCCTGCCGTGCGTGACGCTGGCGCCGGCCCAGCGACAGCTCTCCTACCCCGCGCTGGAGGAGGCGATCAGGTACGCGGGGCAGCCGCTCGCCGTCGTGGTCGCGCACTCGCTCGCCGCCGCGCAGGACGCCGCGGCCCTGCTGGAGCTGGACTTCGACGAGCTGCCCGCCGTCGTCGGCGTCGAAGGGGCCCTCGCCCCCGGGGCGCCGCTGCTCCACCCCGAGTGGGGGACGAACCTGCTCGCCGACTTCACGGTCGGCGACGACTGCGAGACGGCGATCGCGGGCGCCGACCACGTCGTCGAGATGGACTTCCGGCTCGGACGGGCCGCCCCGTACCCGATGGAGCCGCGCGGCGTGGTCGCCTCCTTCGCCGACGGGACGCTCACCCTGTGGACCTCCACCCAGGCGCCGCACCACGTGCGCGACCACGCCGCCGAGGCCCTCGGCCTGACCTTCGACCGGGTGCGGGCGATCGGCTGCGACGTGGGCGGGGGCTTCGGCGGCAAGGAGCACCTCTATCCCGACGAGGCGCTGATCTGCCTGGCGGCCTCCCGGCTCGGCCTGCCCGTCCGCTGGATCGAGCCCCGCGCCGACCACCTCGCCGCCACGCTGCCCGCGCGCGACGCCGTGCACCGCGCGCGGCTGGCGCTCGACGCGGACGGCCGGTTCATCGCGGTGCACTGCGACATCCTCGGCGATATCGGGGCACATCCCTCGAACGTCGGCATCTCGCCGATCGCGGTGGCGGCCGTCACGATCCCCGGGCCGTACCGCTTCGACAAGGCCGGCGTGCGGGTGCGCGCCGCCGTCACGACGACCACGCCCACCGGCTCCTACCGGGGGTTCGGGGAGCCCGAGGCCACCTGGACGCGCGAGCGGCTGGTCGACGAGGCGGCTCGGCGGCTCGGCGCCGACCCGGTCGAGCTGCGGCTGCGCAACCTGATCGGCCCGGGGGAGATGCCGTACACGACCCGTACGGGGCAGACCTACGACTCCGGCGACTACCCGCGCGCCCTTGAGGCGCTCCGCGAGCTGGTGCGCACCTCGCCGCCCTTACCGCCCTCCCCGCCTTCCCCGTCCTCCAGGTCCGGCGGCCACCGGGCCGAGGGCGGGGACGCCGACGGCGCAACGACCGCCGTGGACGGGCGCAGGCGCGGGGTCGGCTACTCCTTCCACGTGGAGACCAGCGGTCTCGGCCCGTCGATGGAGATGAAGGCCATGGGCGTCCAGGCGGGCGGGTACGAGACCTCGATCGTGCGCATGGAGCCCGACGCCTCGATCGTCGTGTGGTCGGGGGTGGCCGCGATCGGCCAGGGCATCGAGACCGCGCTCGCCCAGGTGGCCGCCGACCGGGTCGGGGTGTCCCTCGAACGCGTGCGGGTCGTGCTCGGCGACACCGCCACGGCGCCCTACTCGCCGATCGGGTCCATCGCGAGCCGGTCGCTGACGGTCGGCGGCGCGGCCCTCCGCGAGGCGTCCACCCGCCTGCACGACAAGATCGTCGCCATCGCCGCGCACCAGCTCGAAGTGTCGGCCGAGGACGTCGAGATCGCCGGCGACGCCGTCCGCGTGAAGGGCGATCCGTCGGAGGCCAGGACTCTCACCGAGATCGCCACCTCGGCCTGGCGGGGCTGGGACCTGCCCGAGGGGGTGACCTCGGGCCTTGAGGAGCGGGCGACCTACGACCCCGCCTCCTTCACCTTCGCGTACGGGGCGCACGCGGCCGCCGTCGCCGTGGACGTCGAGACCGGAGCCGTCGAGGTCGAGGGCTACTGGGTGGTCAACGACTCCGGCGTCGTGGTCAACCCGGCGATCGTGGAAGGTCAGATCTGCGGCGGCGTCGCCCAGGGCATCGGGATGGCGCTGACCGAGGAGGTCGCCTACGGGCCCGCCGGTCAGCCGTACGCCGACTACTTCCCGCCGACGGCCCGGGAGGTGCCCGACATCCGGACGCGGATGCTGGAGACACCGTCCCCGCACACCCCGGGCGGCATGAAGGGCGCCGGCGAGGCCGGGACGATCAGCCCGCCCGCCGCCATCGGCAACGCCGTCGCCGCCGCCGTCCCCGAGGCCGCCGCCCGTCTCACCGCGACTCCTCTCACCCCCATGGCCGTCTGGGAGGCTCTGCGGCTCCGCTGACGGCCGTCCGCGCGGGTCAGCGAGTGGGAACGATCATCGTCACGCCCGGCGCGCCCGCGGTGGCCATGGTGGCGAGGGCTTCAGGGACCTCGTCCAGGCCGATGGTGCGGGTGACGAGCGAGCCGGGGTCCAGCGCGCCGCCGGCGATCATCGCCAGCATCGCCGGGTACGCGTGCGCGGCCATGCCGTGACTGCCGAGGATCTCCAGCTCCAGCCCGATCACCCGGTCCATCGGGACGGCCGGGTGCCCCGCGGCCCGGGGGAGCAGGCCGACCTGGACATGCCGCCCCCGCCGCCGCAGGCTCTCGACGGCCGCGCCCAGGGTCGCCGCGCTGCCCAGGGCGTCGACCGTCAGATGGGCGCCGCCACCGGTGATTTCCAGGACCTGCCCGGAACCGTCCCCGCCGCCGCCCGTGTCGCCGCGGTCCGGCGAGGACACCTCGAGGGACGTCTTTGAGGATGCCTCCGGAGTCGGCGATCCGGTGTCCGGCAGGAGGACCGTCCGCGCGGCGCCGAGGCGGGTGGCCAGCTCAAGGGCGGCGGGGGAGATGTCGACGGCGACCACCCGGGCCCCGGACGCGGCGGCGATCATCACGGCCGACAGCCCGACGCCGCCGCACCCGTACACCGCCACCCACTCGCCGGCCGCGACCCGTCCCTGGGAGACGACCGCGCGGAAGGCGGTGGCGAAGCGGCAGCCGAGGCTCGCGGCGGTGGGGTAGGACATGTCGTCGGGCAGCCCGACGAGGTTGACGTCCGCGTCGCCGATGGCGACGTGCCCGGCGAACGACCCCCAGTGGGTGAAACCGGGCTGCGTCTGGTTCTCGCACACCTGCTGGTCGCCCGCCGCGCAGGCGGGGCAGCGTCCGCACGCGCACACGAACGGCGTGGTCACCCGGTCGCCGGGACGCCACCTGCGCACGTCGTCGCCGACCGCCTCGACGACGCCCGCCAGCTCATGCCCCGGCACATGCGGAAAAGTCCGGATATCGGGGTCGTGGCCCATCCAGCCGTGCCAGTCGCTCCGGCACAGCCCGGTCGCCTCCACCCGGATCACCGCGCCGCCGCGCCCCGGCGCCGGATCGGCGACCTCGCGCACCTGCGGCCGTTCGCCGAACCCGTCATACTGCACAGCGCGCACCGGCCGGCCCCCATCTCGCTCCCCGTTCAGCGGACCCCGGCCGGGACGTCCCCCGCCGCCGGCATCCCGGACACGACCGATTGTGCCGCCCGCCCGAGGCCGCTGGACCGGCTGGGCCGAGGGTGACGGGCGAACCGGGAAATCCCATCAAAACCCGTTAAAGCCCACGATAGTGTCGGCCCGGCCGCCGTGCGCGCCGCCACGGGCCGGCGACGAGGGACCTTGCGGAGGCCGTCTGTGGATCTGGGGATCGTGATCGTCATCGCCGTCGCCGTGCTGGTGATGATCACCGGTTTCGCCGTGGCGGCGCGGCGCCTGCTCGACCTGCGGTTCGGGGTGCTCCGCGCCTTCCTGGCCGGTGGGCTGGCCTTCCTGCTGGCCGGTCCGATAGCACGGGCGCTGGCGGCGTCGGTCTCACCGCAGGACTCCAGTCTCGCCCCGCTGTGGTTCCTGATCCTCGCCGGGGGCTGCGCGTTGCTCGCGGCGATGGTGTTCCTCGCGGTGGCGGAGGCCCTCGTGCCCACGGGGTCGCTGCCCGGCCCGGTCGAGCTGGCGCGTTCGCTGCGCGGCAGGGCCGTCAGGTCCCGCCGGTACTTCGCCATCGTCCGCGTCCTCGCCCGCCACGGCCTCGGCCCGTACCTGCGCGGGCGCCGCCCGGACGCCGGCGGCGCCGGAGGGCGGGCGCGGCTCGCCCGGTCGCTGCGCCGGGCCCTGGACGAGGCGGGCGTCACCTTCGTCAAGCTCGGCCAGATCCTGTCCACCCGTCCCGACCTCCTGCCCGCCGAGTTCATCGACGAGCTGGCGCTGCTGCGCGATCGGGCGGCGCCCGCGCCGTGGGAGGACGTCGAGAAGGTGCTGGCCGACGAACTGCCCGGGCCGGTGGGGGAGGTGTTCGCCGAGTTCGACCGCCGGCCGCTCGCCTCGGCGTCGATCGCGCAGGTGTACGCGGCGCGGCTGCGCTCGGGGGACAGGGTGGTGGTGAAGGTCCAGCGCCCCGGCGTCGCCGACGTGGTCGAGCGCGACCTGGACATCGTGGCGCGGCTGGCCCGCTCGCTGGAGACGCGGACGCGGTGGGGGCGCGCCATCGGCGTCCGCGACCTCGCCCGCGGGTTCGCCGAGGCCCTGCGCGAGGAGCTGGACTTCCGCGTCGAGGCCGCCAACATGGCCGCCGTCGCCGCGGCCTCCCGTGGTCAGGCGGTGCACATCCCGGGCCCGCACCTGCCGCTGTCCGGCCGGCGGGTCCTGGTGATGGAACGCCTGGACGGCGTGCCGCTGGACGGCGTGCCGGCGGACGGCGGGTCGCTCGGTGGCGCGCCTTCAGCGGACGCGTCGCCGGACGCGTCGCCGGGCGCGCCCGCTCCGGCGCGGGCGCCGGACCCGGCCGTGCTGGCCCGCACGCTGTTCGGCACGCTCCTGCGGCAGATCATGGTCGACGGCGTCTTCCACGCCGACCCGCACCCCGGCAACATCATGCTGCTCGGCGACGGCCGCCTCGGACTGCTGGACTTCGGCTCCGTCGGACGACTGGACGGCTCGCTGCGCGCCTCGCTCCAGCGGCTGCTGCTGGCGATGGACCGCGGCGACCCGCTCGGCGTGGCGGACGCGCTGCTGGAGGTCGTCCCACGGCCCGACGAGATCGACGAGCAGGGGCTGGAGCGCGAGCTGGGCCGGTTCATGGCCCGGCACATGAGCGGCACGGGTCCGGCGGCCGGCACGCGGATGTTCACCGACCTGTTCGGCATCGTCTCCGGGCACGGCCTGTCCGTCCCGCCGGAGGTGGCGGCGGTGTTCCGCACGCTCGCGACCGTCGAGGGGACGCTCACCTCGCTCGCGCCCGGCTTCGACCTGGTGGCGGAGGCGCGCGCGTTCGCCACCCGCCACTTCGCCGAGCGGCGCGACCCCGAGGCGATCCGCCGCGCCGTCACCGACGAGGCCACCGCCCTGCTGCCGATGCTGCGCCGCCTGCCGCGCCGGCTGGAGCGCATCGCCGGCGCCGCCGAGCACGGGCGCCTCAACGTGAACGTGCGGCTGTTCGCGGACGAACGCGACCGCAGGCACGTCACCGGCATGTTGCACCAGGTGCTGCTGACGGTGCTGGCCGCCACCACAGGAATCATGGCCGTGCTCCTGCTCGGCGTCGAGACCGGGCCGAAGGTCACCGACCAGGTGACGCTCTATCAGCTGTTCGCCTACAACCTGCTGGTGGTGGCCGCCATCCTGGCGCTGCGCGTCCTGGTGGTCATCTTCCGCCGGGACTCCTGACCGGCGCCGGGCCCCGCTCGGCGACACGTGATCGATCGCGGCTTACCCCGGCCGCCGTGGGGCAGGGAGCCAGTGATCAGGCCGGCGTGCCGTTCCTGCTGGAACCGACCGCGAGCTCGCCCTCGTCCTCATCGGGCAGCGGGTCTGGGAGGCGCCACCCTGCGATCAGGTGCGGCAGGATCAAATGGGTGGTGAACAGCCCGAAGAAGTAGAGATAGAGCGCCGTGGAGGGCAGCCGCATGAAGAGGTCGTCGTCCGGCAGGTTGAGAAGCAGGGCGAGGCTCAGCCCGAGCATCCACGCCGTGGCGCGATGGGCGAGCGCCCGCACCCGCCGGCGCTCCGCGAGCTGGCGTTCGTCCAGCTTGTCCTCGGCCAGGCCCACCGCGCCGCCGGAGGCGACCAGCAGCACCGCGAAAGCCCACGCGTAGATCATCAGGCCGAGGGCCGAGAGGGCGAACGTCGTCCACATCGCGGTGGCGCTCGGGGCGGTGAACCAGCAGACCACCGCGCTGACGTACAGCGTCCCGACCGCCACGGCGCCCAGGACGACGGCGGTCCGGCGCCCTCTGCGGGTGCCGTACCAGAAGACGGGGATGCCGCGCCGGGCCTCTCTGATGTGCGACTCGTCCAGCCTGCTCATCACTTCACCACCTCACTGCCCAGCCGGGGGAACGGCTTGAGCGAGAAAACGATCTCCATCGGTACGTCGAAGTACTCGGCGATGCGCAGCGCCAGGTGCAGGCTCGGGCTGTACTCGCCGCGCTCCAGGTAGCCGACGGTCTGGTAGTGGACGCCGAGGGCGGCGGCCAGGTCTTTGCGCGAGACCCCGCGCTCGGCCCGCAACATCGAGATGCGGTTGTAGACCTCTTCACCGGACATCGCGGTGATCTTCCCGCCGTGCGGCCCCGCCGCGCGGCGACCGGTGTTCGGGAGGCCGGCTCGTTCCGCGCGAGTCCATGCCCATGACTGGAGTACTCATGGCATGGAATGTAGTACAACTACTACATCATGTCTAGAAGGTGTGTACATTCGTCACTGTTCTTCGTCGTCGCATGAGGAGCGTCTTGCTTGTGACCGGCCGCCGTCCCTGGGCATGCAGGTAAGCATGGGTACCACCGCGCTGCTTGTGATCGACATGCTCAGTCCGTACGCGCACCAGGACGTCGACCTGCTGGAGGTCGCCGCCGAGCAGGTCGTGCCGCCGCTGGCCGCGCTGGTCCGGCGGGCGCACGCGAACCGGGACGTCGAGCTGATCTACGTGAACGACAACCACGGCGACTTCACCGCCTCCAGGGGGGAGATCGAGGACCGCGCCCGCAAGGGAAGGCGGCCCGACCTGGTGGAGCCGCTGCTGCCGCCGCCCGACTGCGCCTTCCTCCCCAAGGTGCGGCACAGCGCGTTCTTCGGGACCTCGCTGGAGTACCTGCTCCAGCAGCAGGAGGTCGAGACGGTGGTCCTGACCGGGCAGGTCACCGAGCAGTGCATCCTCTACACGGCGCTGGACGCCTACGTGCGGCACTACTCGATCAAGATCCCGCGCGACTGCGTGGCGCACATCCACGCCGACCTCGCCGACGCGGCCATCCGGATGATGGAGCGCAACATGCGCGCGGAGATCACCACCGCGGACGCCTGCCTGGACGGGTGAGCACGCCGCGAGCGGCGTCCCTTCCACCGCGGACATTTGACCAGAGAAGGAGCTTTACTTTGGCCGGAACCGGATATGGAGGGACGACCGACCGCCACAGGAGGGAGCCGTCGTCATGACGGACGTGTCGAGCAAGGGTCCCCAGCCGGGCGACGAGCGCCCGGTGCTGACCAACCGGCAAGGCCACCCTGTCCATGACAACCAGAACCAGCGGACGGTCGGCGCGCGGGGCCCGGCCACGCTGGAGAACTACCAGTTCCTCGAGAAGATCAGCCACTTCGACCGCGAACGCATCCCGGAACGCGTCGTGCACGCGCGCGGCGTCACCGCGTACGGCTACTTCGAGGCGACCGGCTACCTCGGGGACGAGCCGATCAGCCGGTACACCCGCGCCGTCCCGTTCAGCGAGCCGGGCAAGCGGACCGACCTCGCCGTGCGGTTCTCCACCGTCATCGGCGGACGCGACTCCTCCGAAGCGGCCCGCGACCCGCGCGGCTTCGCGGTGAAGTTCTACACCGAGCACGGCAACTGGGACCTGGTGGGCAACAACCTGGCGGTGTTCTTCATCAGGGACGCCATCAAGTTCCCCGACGTGATCCACGCGCTCAAGCCGGACCCCGTGACGTTCCGGCAGGAGCCCAGGCGCATCTTCGACTTCATGTCGCAGACGCCCGAGTGCATGCACATGCTCGTCAACCTGTTCAGCCCGCGCGGCATCCCGTCCGACTACCGTCACATGCAGGGATTCGGCGTCAACACCTACAAGTGGGTGAACCAGCGCGGCGAGACCCACCTGGTGAAGTACCACTGGATGCCCAAGCAGGGCGTCAGGAGCATGACGGCGGCGGACGCGGCGGTCATGCAGGGACGCGATCCGGGGCACGCCACCAAGGACCTGCAGGACGCCATCGACCGCGGCGAGTACCCCGAGTGGGAGCTGCTGGTGCAGATCATGAGCGATGACGAGCACCCGGAGCTGGAGTTCGACCCGCTCGACGACACCAAGGTGTGGCCGGAGGAGCGGTTCCCCGCCATGCCGGTCGGGCGGATGGTGCTCGACGCCAACGTCGCCAACTTCTTCGCCGAGAACGAGCAGATCTCGTTCGGCACGGGCGTGCTGATCGACGGGCTCGACTTCTCCGACGACAAGATGCTCGTCGGCCGCACGTTCTCCTACAGCGACACGCAGCGCTACCGGGTGGGGCCGAACTACCTGCAGCTGCCGGTGAACCAGGCGAAGAACGCCCAGGTGCGCACCAATCAGCGCGACGGCTTGATGACCTACCACGTCGACGGCCAGGGCGAGAACCCGCACGTGAACTACGAGCCCTCGATCACCGGCGGGCTCCGCGAGGCGGAGTATCCGACGCACGACGAGCAGGGGCCGGTCATCAGCGGGCGGCTCACGCGCAAGCGCATCCCGCGGACGAACGACTACGAGCAGGCGGGGCAGCGCTACCTGCTCATGGAGCAGTGGGAGCGCGACGACCTGGTGCTGAACTTCACCACCCTGCTGGCGCAGTGCGACCGGCCGGTCCAGGAGCGGATGGTCTGGCACCTGCTCCTGGTGGAGGACGATCTCGGGCTGCGCGTGGGCGCAGGTCTCGGCATCGGTCCTGAGGACGTCGCGCATCTGGAGCCGCTGGCGAGCCAGGACCTGACCGACGAGGACCGCGATCGCCTGTCCAAGCTGGGCAAGAACGGCCCGCGGGACGTGACGGGCCGGAAGATGACCCACTGCGTGCCCAACGAGCGGTTCGTCCCTTAGCGGGTCGTCCGCCGCGGACGGCCGCCCCGGCGAGGGAGGCCCGCGGCGGCCGGTCTGTCGCGACCGGCCGCCGGGGCCGGCCGGGGGTCACCGGACGGGCAGGTGGCGGGCCAGGAAGCCGGAGGCCAGCCGCCAGGCCGTCTCGGCGGCCTCCGCGTTGTGGAACAGGCCCGCGGGATTGTGGAACGCGTGGCCGGCCGCCTCCTGCACGTGCACCTCCATCAGCGGCCGCCCGGCGGCGGCCCGCTCCACGTCGGCCACCTTGTCGCGCGGGATGTAGGGGTCCTGGCCGCCGAAGTGGAACTGGACGGGCGCCTCGATGCGGTCGATCAGCTCCAGGGTGTCGGGCACCGTGGAACCGTAGAACGAGACGACCGCGGTCGGCCGGGTGCGCGCGGCGAGGGCGTACACCATGGAGCCACCGAAGCAGAACCCGATGAGCCCGAGGTCGCCGTCGACCTCCGGCAGCCCCGACAGCGTCCCGAGGGCCGCCTCGGCGTCGGCCAGCCCGGTCTCGAAGTCGAACCGGCCGGCCATCTCGATCGACGCGGCCAGGCCCTCCTCGTCGTGCTCGGGCGCCCAGTTGCGCTGGAGCCGCCAGAACAGGTCGGGCGCGCCGACCACGTACCCCAGCCCGGCCAGGTCCTCGGCCACCTGGCGGATGTAGGACCCGACGCCGAAGATCTCCTGGATCAGCAGCAGGCCGGGACCGCCGCCCGCCTCCGGGACCCACACGTCCATGTCGAACCCGCCGCCGGCGACGGTGACGGTCTCCCGGCGCTGCTGCATGCTTCCTCCAACGGTCGCGGGCCGGTCACCGACGGGGGACCGGCGTGGGTCGAAGATTCAGGAGACGACCCTAGTGCGCGTCCACCGGCCCTCGCCGGGGTCCGTCGCCGGAGAGTTCCCGTGGTGCGAAGCGCGGCCGGCGGGCGGGGTTTGCCGCGCCGGGCGCCGGGCAGCCGCGACCGCAGAGGGAAGGGCGGGGCGGCCGCGGAAGGCCCCGATGCGGAACCCGATGCGGGAATGGTGCGCGAGATGACTGATCAGTACGCCGGACGCCGGGACGTCCACCGGTCCGCCGGGCGCGGGGGTGAGGGCGGGGACGCGCCGGCCGGCCCGCTGGACCTGTCCGGCCGGTCGTGGTGGGCGGTGCTCAAGCGCACCGTCCAAGAGTTCCAGCAGGACAAGGTCACCGACTGGGCCGCCGCCCTCACCTACTACGCCGTCCTGTCGATGTTCCCCGCGCTGCTGGCCGCCGTCTCGCTGCTCGGCCTGTTCGGCCGCAAGGCCGTCCAGCCGCTCATCGACAACCTCGGCGCCATCGCCCCCGGCCCCGCCCGCGAGATTTTCCGCAGCGTGCTGAACGCCCTGCAGGGCAGCCCCCGGGCGGCCGGGATCACCACCGCGATCGGCATCGGCGTCGCGCTCTGGTCGGCCTCCGGGTACGTCGCGGCCTTCATGCGGGCGGCGAACGTCATGTACGAGATGCCGGAGGGCCGGCCCATCTGGAAGACGTTGCCGCTGCGGCTCGGCATCACCGCCGTCCTGGTCGTCCTCATGGCGGCCGGCGCCGTGGCCGTCGTGTTCACCGGCGGCCTCGCCGACCAGGCGGGGAAGGTGCTCGGCGTCGGCGACACCGCGCTGACCGTCTGGAGCGTCGCCAAGTGGCCGGTGCTGGTGATCGCGGTCACCGCCGTCCTGGCCCTGCTCTACTGGGCGGCGCCCAACGTCGAGCAGCCCGGCTTCCGCTGGGTGACCCCCGGCAGCCTGCTGGCGGTCTTCCTGTGGATCGTCTCCTCCCTCGCCTTCGGGTTCTACGTGGCCAACTTCTCCTCCTACAGCAAGACCTACGCGGCGCTGGCCGGGGTCATCGTCTTCCTCGTCTGGCTGTGGATCACCAACATCGCCGTGCTGCTGGGAGTGGAGTTCGACGCCGAGTTGGCCAGGGGCCGCGCCATCGCCGCCGGCCACCCCGCCGACCTGGAGCCCTACATGGAACCCCGTGACACGAGGAAGATGGACGACGAGGTGGAGATCGGCTCGGAACGGGAGGGCGGCGGGCCCTCCGGCGGCGGGCGGTAGCGTTCGGGTATGACCGCTTCACCCCGGCAGTGGCGGGTCCGGCGCGAGTTCACGCTCCTCAAGGGAGCCGCCGCGGCCGCCTTCGCCGTCACCGCGTTCGCCGTGTCGGGTGACACGCGCGGCATGCTGCTGTGCGCGGCGGCCGCCGTGATGCTGGCCGGGTTCGCCCTGCGCGACGTCCTGGCCCCGGTGCGGCTGGCCGCCGACGAGGGCGGCCTCACGATGGTGTCCGGGCTCGCCCGGCGCGAGCGGGTGCCCTGGCCGCTCGTCGCGCACATCCGGGTCGCCGCCAACGCCCGGTACGGGCTGCGCTGGGACATGCTGGAGATCGAGACCGCCGACAGCCTGCACCTGTTCTCCTCGCACGAACTCGGCACCTCCTGCGTGGAGGCCGCCGAGGAGCTGTTCCGGCTCAGGCGGGGCTGAGCGGCCGCGAACCGCCGAGAAAGCGCTCTCTCAGCGGTCGCCCCGCCCGTGGCGGCGCCCCTCCGGAGCAGGGCCGGAACCCTCTTGATCATGCCCGCTGGCCGAGGCGATGACGTCCCATCACAGGCGTGGCGGCATGCCACACGGTCCTCAGAGAGCGCTCTATCACACCCTTGACTCGGCGCTCTCACATGGTCAGTATCCGAGAGTGCGGCTGCGGGCGGAGCCGTGCACGCCCGCGCAGTGCGACGAGAACGGACCTCCCATGACCAGACCCCCTGTCAGATCAAGGGCCCGCCACGGCGCCACGGCGCTGCTGGCGGGCCTCGCGCTCCTCGCCGGCGGCGTCGCCGGGACGCCGTCCGCCGGCGCGGACAGCGCCGACGGCGCCAGAGGCGCCAGGCAGCCGGTGATCGGCAAGCCCGCGATGGAGCACGGCTGCGCCCGCATCGAGAAGACCCTGCCGACGCTCGCCGACTGGCCCAAGGTCACCAGCCCGATCAAGAAGAACCCGGCCGACGAGCGGCGCATCGCGAAGATCGTCTCGGGCATGACGCTCGCCGAGAAGGTCGGGCAGATCACCCAGCCCGAGATCTCCGCGATCACCCCGGCCGAGGTCGGCCAGTACTTCATCGGCTCGGTGCTCAACGGCGGCGGCTCCTGGCCCGGCCACGACAAGTACGCTCCGCGCACGTCGTGGCTCGACCTCGCCGACGCGTACTGGCAGGCGTCGGTCTCCACCAGGACCAAGATCCCCGTCATCTGGGGCATCGACGCCGTCCACGGCAACAACAACGTGTACGGCGCCACGCTCTTCCCGCACAACATCGGCCTCGGCGCCGCGCACGACCCCTGCCTGATCCGCGACATCGGCGCGGCCACGGCGCAGCAGATCCGCGCCACCGGGCAGGACTGGGCGTTCGCCCCCACTGTCGCCGT
The DNA here is from genome assembly GCF_055586705.1 of Sphaerisporangium sp. NPDC049457. Lineage (NCBI taxonomy): Bacteria > Bacillati > Actinomycetota > Actinomycetes > Streptosporangiales > Streptosporangiaceae > Sphaerisporangium > Sphaerisporangium sp. NPDC049457. The sequence continues at coordinate 578,689 of NZ_JBVJHR010000002.1, forward strand.
CGTTCGCGACGACCGGTGGGGCCGCACCTACGAGGGCTACTCCGAGGACCCGCGCATCACCCGCGCCTACGGCTACGAGGCCGTCCGCGGCCTGCAGGGCGACCACCCCCGCGGCGTCGGCGACAAGGGCGTCATCGCCACCGCAAAGCACTTCATCGGCGACGGCGGCACCATCAAGGGCACCGACCAGGGCGTCAACCCGTCCTCCGAGGCCGAGATGATCAACATGCACGCCCAGGGCTACTACGGCGCGCTCGCCGCGGGGGCGCAGACCGTGATGGCCTCGTTCAACAGCTGGACGAACGCCGACCTCGGCATCAACGAGGGGAAGGTGACCGGCAGCAAGCTCGCCCTCACCGACATCCTCAAGCGGAAGATGGGCTTCGACGGCGTCGTCGTCTCCGACTGGAACGCCCACGGCCAGGTCGCCGGCTGCACCAACGCGAGCTGCGCCCGCGCCATCAACGCCGGCATCGACGTCGTGATGGTGACCAACGACTGGAAGGCGTTCATCGCCAACACCATCGCCCAGGTCCAGAGCGGCGAGATCCCGATGGCGCGCATCGACGACGCGGTGACCCGCATCCTGCGCGTCAAGCTGCGCGCCGGGGTGTTCAGCGCGCCCAAGCCCTCGGCGCGCGTCTTCGCCCGTTCGGACGGCGCGCTCCAGGCCAGGGCGCTCGCCCGCAAGGCCGTCCGCGAGTCGCAGGTGCTGCTCAAGAACAACGGCAAGGTGCTGCCGCTCGCGCCCAGGTCCAAGGTGCTGGTCGTCGGCAAGAGCGCCGACAGCCTGCCGAACCAGTCCGGCGGCTGGAGCGTGACCTGGCAGGGCACCGGCAACACCAACGCCGACTTCCCGAACGGCACCACCATCCTCGGCGGCCTGCGCGAGGTGCTGGGCGCGGCCAACGTCACCTTCAGCGAGACCGCCGACGGCGTCGACCCCTCGGCGTACGACGCGGTCATCGCCGTCATCGGCGAGACGCCGTACGCCGAAGGCGTCGGCGACCTCGGCCGCCGCACGCTGGAGGCGGCCCGGCTCTACCCCGGCGACCTCGCCGTCCTGGACAAGGTGCACGGCAAGGGCGCCCCGGTCGTCACCGTGTACGTCACCGGCCGCCCGCTGTACGTCAACAAGGAGCTCAACCGCTCCGAGGCGTTCGTCGTGGCCTGGCTGCCCGGCACCGAGGGCGGAGGCGTCGCCGACCAGCTCGTGCGCACCTCGCACGGGAGCAAGGGGTACACCGGCAGGCTGTCCTACTCGTGGCCGAAGGAGCCCTGCCAGACCCCGCTCAACGTGGGCGACGAGGGCTACGATCCGCTCTTTCCGCCCGGCTACGGCCTGCGCCATGGGCAGACCGGCTCGGTCGGGACTCTCGACGAGCCCACGCACGACGCCGCGTGCGGCTCGACCAGCGGCGGCGGTGGGACCGCCACCGAGGACCTGCTGGTGTTCGACAGGACGGACATCGCCCCGTACAAGAGCCTGATCGGCTCGGCGGAGAACTGGGGCGGCACCCAGATCGGCCCCGACGGCGAGGCCGCCCACACCGAGATCAACGTGGTGCCCACCGACGTCAACGTGCAGCAGGACGGCCTCAAGGCCACCTGGACCGGCGCCGGTCCCGCGCAGCTCTACATGCAGGACCCGGCGGGCGTCGCCGACCTGCGCGGCTACCTCAACGCGGACGCCGCCCTCGAGTTCGACACCATCGTCCACCAGCCGCCGGTCAACCGCACCGTGGTGAGCGTCCACTGCGTGTATCCCTGCATCTCCGAGGTGGTGGCGACCTCGCTGTTCCAGAACCTCCCGGTCGGAAGCAAGGCCACCGTCAAGATCCCGGTGTCCTGCTTCGCGCCGGCCCTGGACTTCGAGAACGTCAACACCCCGTTCCTCGTCTACACCGACGCGGCCTTCTCGGCGTCGTTCGCCAACGTCCGCTGGGTCCCCGGCGGCGCGAAGGATCCCGACGCCCGCAAATGCGGCGACCTGACATAGCGGAGCCGCTCACGACCGCCATGGACCGACGGGTACAGGCGGTCCGGCGCGCAGGCCGCGGGAAGGCGCCCCCTTCCCGCGGCCTCGTCGTGTCCCCGGCCCGGACCCGTGGAAGGCGCGGGCCGGACTCGCCGTCCGCGGACGGCAGTGCCCGACGGCCGACGGTGGTCCCGGTGTACCGATGGCCCGGCGGTGGTGCGCGGCGCGCCGGCGGCCGATGATGGTCCCGGCGCGCCGGCGGCGCGATGGTGGTCCCGGTGTGCCGGCGGTCCGACGGTGGTGCCCGGTGCGCCGACGGTCGAGTCGACAGGCTGTAAGCAACAGGGTTCGACATGTCCCTTCCGGCGGGCGACATCTCGGCGTAACACTGAAGGCGTGTCCCTCGCGTCGTCACTCCCCGCGCGGGCGGTCGTCCTGCGCGGCAGAGCCGGCGAACAGGACGCCGTACGGCGACTGCTCGACGCGGCCCGCGACGGCTCGGGCGGCGCCCTGCTGCTGGCCGGCGGGCCCGGCATGGGCAAGACCGCGCTGCTCGACTTCGCCGCCGGGCAGGCGCGCGACTTCCTGGTGCTGCGCACCTGCGGCGCCGAGGCCGAGCGCCGCCTGCCGTACTCGGCCCTGCACCGCCTGCTCCGCCCCGTCAGGGACGCCCGATCCCAGCTCCCGCCGCCCCAGTCCGCCCTGCTCCACGCGACCCTCCACCTCGGCCCGCCGGATGCCGGCCGCGGCCCCGGTCCGGGGCTGGACGTCGCCGCGGCGGCTCTCGACCTGCTGGCGGCGCTGGCCGTCCGCCGCCCCGTCCTGGTGTGCGTCGACGACCTGCACCACCTCGACCCGGCGAGCCGCGATCTGCTCCTGTTCGCCGCGCGCCGCCTGTCCGGCGACCCGATCGTCATGCTGTTCGCCTCCCAGCGACCGCCCGCGCCGCCTCCCGCGGCGCGCGACCACGAACTCTCCGCCGGCGACCACGGTTTCGCCGCCCCCGATCACGGGCTCTCGGCCCTCGATCACGGGGTCTCCGCCCTCGACCACGGGGTCTCCGCCCTCGACCATGATCACGGCTGGACGACCGGAGACGTTCCCGTGCGCGTCCTCGGCCCGCTCGACGCGGCCGCCGCCGGGCAGATGCTCGACGATCTCGCCCCGGCCGGGCTCGGCGAGGAACCGCGGGCGTCCATCGAACGGGTAGCGCACGGCGTCCCCCTCGCCCTGGCCGAGCTGACGGACTCGCTCACCCCCGGGCAGCTCGCCGGCACACACGCGCCTCCCGCCTCCGTCCCGCCGGGCGGTCGGCTCTGGACCGCCTACACCCGTGCGCTCGGACGACTGCCCGCCGCGACGCGCACCCTGCTCCTGCTCATCGCCGCCGACCCCGACCTCGACATCCCCACCCTGATCCGCGCCGCCGAGCGGTGGCGCGACGACCGGACGGCGCTCCCCGCCGCGCCGGGACACGCGCTCGACCTGCTCGAACCCGCCGAGGACGCCGGCATCGCCGTGGCGTTCGACGGCCGGTACGCCTTCGCGGAGCCGGCGATGGGCCCGGTCCTCTACGCCGGGGCGTCCCTGGCGCGCCGGCGGGCGGCGCACCGCCTGCTGGCCCGCGTCCTCGACCAGGACCACCAGCGCCTGCGGCGGGCCTGGCACCGGGCCGCCGCCCTCGACGGCTCGCTCGGCGAACTGGCCGCCGAACTCGCCGAGGCGGCCGAGGCGGCGGGCCGGTACGACGGGCACCCCGAGCCGTTCGTCGCCCTGGAACGCGCCGCCGAGCTCACCGAACAGGGCGAGGTCAAGGCCGCGCGGCTCGCGTCGGCCGCCCACCACGCGTCCGTCTCCGGCCACCCGCAACGCGCCAGGGCGCTGCTCGCCCGGCTGTCGCCGCTCGAAGTGCCCGAGGAGATGCGGGGCCAGGCCGAACTGCTGCGCGGCAACCTCGAACTGCTCGGCGGCGAGACCGGCAACGCCCACGACAGGTTCCTGGCCGCCGCCGGATGGCTGCTCGACCGCGACCGCGCCCTGGGCGTGCGGGCCCTGGTCCGCGCCGCCGAGGCCGGTTACCTGGCCGGCGACCATCAGCGCTTCCTGTCCATCGCCCGCCGCGCCGCCGTGCTGCGCCGTCCCGACGACCGCCCGGCCATCCAGCTGATGTTCGAGTACCTGGAAGGGACGGCCGCCACCCTGCGGGGACGGCACGCCGAGGCCGCCGCGCCGCTGCGCCGCGTCCTGCACCTGGCGCCCCGGGCGGACGGCCCGGCCATGCTGGTCTGGGCCGGGGCCGCGAGCCTGCTGCTCGGCGAGGACGCGAACGCGCTCGGCCTCGCCACCAGGGCGGTCGAGTGCGCGCGGGGCCGAGGAGGCGCCTCGGCGCTGCCGCAGATGCTCTCGACCGTCATCACCGCCGAGATGTGGATGGGCAGGTACGGCTCGGTCACCCGTCACGCCGTCGAAGGGCTCAAGCTCGCGCAGGAGACCGGCCAGCACAGCACGGCGGGCCACCATCTGGCGTGGCTCGCGCTGGCCGCGGCCGTCCAGGGCGACAAGGAGACATGCCGTTCGCGGGCCATGGCCGCCCTCGAAGTCGCGGACGCCCATGGGCTCGGGGTCGCGGCCACCCTCGGCAACTGGGCGCTGGCCCATCTCGACCTGGCCTGCGGGCGCGTCGCCGACGCCGCCAACCGGCTGCGCGGCGAGCTGAGGCACGGCCACGTCGTGATACGCGTCATGGCGACCCCCACCTTCATCGAGGCCGCGGCGCGCACGGGGGAGAGGCAGGACGCCGTCGCGGCGCTGGAGGTGCTCGACCGCTGGGCCGGCAGCACCCACAGCGCCGACCGGCTCGCGCTGGCGGCGCGGTGCCACGCGCTGCTCGCCGGCCCGGGAGCGTCGGAAGAGCTGTTCCGGCACGCACTGGACCTGCACCACCGCGGGTCGTGCGAGTTCGAGACGGCCCGCACGCAGTTGCTGTTCGGCGGCGCGCTGCGCCGCGAGCGGCGTCCGGGCGCGGCAAGGGAACACCTGCACAGCGCGCTGGACGTCTTCGAACGGCTCGGCGCACGGCTGTGGGCGAGCCAGGCGCGCGCCGAACTGCGTGCCGCCGGGCAGAGCGTCCCGTCCGCCTCCGGGCCGGCCGAGGCGCCGGCGTCCCACCGGCTCGCGGCCGGGCGCGCCGCCGCCCGGCAGGCGCAGATCGCGCGGCTCACGGCGCAGCAGGCGCAGATCGCGCGGATGGTCGCGGAGGGCGCCACCAACCGCGAGGTGGCCGCACAACTTTTCATCAGCCCGCGCACCGTGGACCACCACCTGAGGAACATCTTCGCCCAACTCGGCATCCGCTCCCGCGTCGAGCTGGCCCGCCTCCTCTCCTGACCCGTGGGACGGTCACCGCCTTCCGCCGCGTCCCCGCCACCGCCGACGACCATCTCCGACGCGCGCCCGAGCGGCGCGGGTCGAGGAGGGGCAGGGCCGGGGGTGCGCCGGATGCCGGCGGAAGGCTGGTGATTTCGCCGATGCGCGGGTGACTCCGCGATTCCACAATTGCGGCAGTCAGTAGTCAGCAGAGCGGTCCGGCCCCCATTGACCTGCGGCGTTCCCCACGCGGGTCTCAGGCGCCCGGCCCTGTTCCGGCATCCGGGCGCCCGGCGCCCGGGCGGCCCGGGCCGGGGCCGGCCGCTCCGCTGGTCCCCCCACCGACAGGGAGCACACGAACGTGCAGCCACGCGAGATCCTCTCCCTCACCCGCCGCCCCGCCGTCACCTGTCCCCCCGCCATCACCCGCGGTTCCGGCGAGGCCACCCTCACCCGGCCGGACTCTCCCCCCAGGCCCGCCGCCGCCCGCCGGGCACCCAGGCGGCCCTTCCGAGCGCGACTGATCGTCAAGGTCTGCCTGGCGCTGGCCCTCACCGCCGGCGGCGGCGTCGCTTACGCCCCCGGCGCGCAGGCGGCCAGTCCCTACGAGCGGGGCCCCAATCCGACCGAGGCGAGCATCGAGGCGGCCCGCGGCCCGTTCGCGACGGCGCAGACCTCCGTGTCATCGCTGAGCGTCAGCGGGTTCGGCGGAGGCACCATCTACTACCCGACCGACACAAGCCAGGGAACGTTCGGCGCCATCGCCATCTCACCCGGGTACACCGCCACCTGGGCGAGCCTCAGCTGGCTCGGTCCCCGGCTGGCCTCCCAGGGGTTCGTCGTGTTCGGCATCGAGACCAACACGCTGTACGACCAGCCGGACAGCCGGGGCCGGCAGTTGCTCGCCGCGCTCGACTATCTGGTCAGGAGCAGCAGCAGCACGGTGAGGTCGCGCATCGACTCCTCGCGCCTGGCCGTCGCGGGTCACTCCATGGGCGGCGGCGGCTCGCTGGAGGCGGCGAACGCGCGGCCGTCGCTGCAGGCGGCCATCCCCATCGCACCGTGGAACCTGAACAAGGTCTGGTCGGGGGTGCGCGTACCCACCATGATCATCGGTGGCCAGGCGGACCTCATCGCCCCGGTGGCCACGCACTCGCAGCTGTTCTACTCGAGCATCCCGTCGTCGAGCGAGAAGGCGTACATGGAGCTCACGGCCGCCTCGCACTTCTTCCCGCAGACGTCCAACACCACGATGGCCAAGTACATGATCTCGTGGATGAAGCGCTTCATCGACGACGACACCCGCTATGACCAGTTCATCTGCCCGGCGCCGCGCAGTCTCGCGATCTCGGAGTACCGCGACACCTGCCCGCACAGCTGACCGGCGGCGCCACGACCGTCCTGCCATGACGGCGTGCACCCCCTCCCGACGGCGACCGCCAACGCGGCCGCCGTCGGCGTGTGCTCGCCGTCCACCGGTCCCTCGCCCCCGTCCTCTGCCGACCGGTGGACCAGTGCGCGGCGACCAAGGTCGACCGGGTGGTGTCCGCGGCGCGCCCGGCCGTGCGGGCGCCGTCGGGCCGGTGGGGTCAGGCGAGGGCGGAGATGCCGGTGAGCTGGGCGCGCAGGATCTCCCAGCCCTTGTCGTCGTCGAGGGTGCCTCGGTGTGGCCGCCGGAAGCGGGTGGTCTCCAGCGCGATGTCGGTGAGGTCCCAGCGGACGCGGTAAAGACGCAGCATCGCAGGCAGCGGCGCGACGCCCGTCGCGGCGGCGTAGCCGGCGAGGACGGAGCCGTCCCCCGGGTCGAGGTTCCACAGGTCGCGTTCGGGCGGCGCGATGAGCGCGGTCTCCCAGTCGATGAGCATCCAGTCGCCGGAGGCGGCCAGCATGGTGTTGCCGGGATGCGTCTCGCCGTGGGTGAGCACCATGCGCGACGGGTCGGCCCGGGCGGCGGCCACCAGGTCGTCGTACAGTCCGAGCAGCCGCCGCAACGGCGCCGCGTGCTCGGCGATCAGCGCCGCGGCCGGGCGCGCGTACGGGCCTGGCTCGTCGCCGCGGACCGTCTCAGGGGCGGGGGCGCCGCGCAGTGCCGCTTCCAGAACGTCGCGGTGGGCGATGGCGAAGTCGTCGGCCATGGCGTGGCGGCGGGCCGTGTGCGGCGCCGTGTGGACGGCGATGACCATGTCGAGGATGGCGCGCCGGTGGTCGTCGGAGGACTCGCCCCAGGCGAAGCTCCGCCCGTCGACGAACGGATAGAGCGCGACGCAGAATCGGTCGCCCGACCGTGCCGCGGGCTCGCCGCCGCGCGTGAGGACGGGTGCCACGGCGAACCCGTGCCCGTGGTCGCGCAGGGCGCGAGCGGTGGCGAGCGCGGACCGCAGCCTGCCGTACGCCGCGTCCAGCGGTTCGTCGCCGGACAGGGCCATGCCGTCGAGTTCGTCGATGGTGACGAACCACCGCACGCCCCCGGCGTCGCGGGCCTCCCAGTGGTGGCTGCCGAAGCCGACGGGCCGGTAGGTGAGCGAGACGACGTCCAGACCCCACCCACGGGCCAGCGCCGAGGCCAGAACGTCGTCCGTCAGGTCGCCGGGAGGGGTCAGCACGGTCACATGGTAGATCCGCCCTCCGGGCCGCCGGCCACCCGTTTTCCACCCCGGCCGCCCCTGCCCGCTTTTGTCGACGGCGGCGGAGGGGACGCGTCCGGTCAGGTCGCCTCGGGGTCGAGGCCGAGAGCCGCGCGGCCGCCGTCGACGGGGAGGACCGCGCCGTTGACGAAGCTCGCGTCGTCCGACAGCAGGTAGGCGACGGTCGCGGCGACCTCCTCGGGTCGTCCCACCCGGCCGAGCGGGTGGAGGCGGCGCATCTGGTCCTCGACGCGCCCGGCGGCCCGCGGATCCTGGCCGCGCAGGTACTCCTCGTACCGCGCGGTGGCGATCGAGCCGAGGGCGACCGCGTTGACGCGCACTCCCGAGGGGCCGTAGTCGACGGCCAGCGCGCGGGTGAGCCCTTCGACGGCGGCCTTGGCGGTGGCGTACGGCAGGGCGCCGCGGACGGCCCGCTGCGCCTGGTGCGAGGACACGTTGACGATCGCGCCGCCGCGTCCGGCCGCGAGGAAGCGGCGGACCGCCGTGGCGCAGCCCGCGACGGCGGGGCCGAGGTTCAGGTCGATGAGGCCGACGATCTCGCGCGCCGGGACCTCGTGCAGGGAGGCGTCGCGGAACACCGCGGCGTTGTTCACCCAGCCGGCCAGCGGACCGGCGGCCTGCGCCAGGTCGGCGGCACGCTCGGTGACCGACTCCTCGGAGGCGTCGCCGGTCACGGCGGCCACCCGCGGCCCTGCCGGATGCCCGCGCGTCCACGCCACCGCCGCGCGGTCGCGCTCGATGACGATGACCCGGCCGTCCCGCTGGAGGAGCCGCTCGGCGATCGCCCGGCCGATGCCCTGACCACCGCCGGTCACCACGTACGAAAGCCCCATGGTCACCCCCTCGATTGATCACAAACTACCCCGAAGCGCCGGTACATGTGCGGCCCGCCGGGCGCGGAGGAATCGACCGGAACGAGCGCCCCGCCGACGCCGGGGTCCGGTTTGCGCCCGGCGCTCGGTACCGTGGGCCTGGCAGCCGCCGCCCTCCGGCGCGCGCCCGTCCCGTCCCGCGACCCGGCGAGGAGACCGATGACGACCGACCAGGCCACGTTCCCCGTCCGTGCCGTGCCCTATGACGACCCGGACGCCGAGGCGCTGCGCCAGGCGATGGTGACCGAGATGCGGCTGCGGTACGCCGACCGGCTCGCCGACCCCGGCCACCTGCCCACGGGCATGGAAGTGCGGGCCGAGACGGTCCTGTACACCGGCGTCGCCTTCGACGCCGGACTGCCGGTGGGCCACCTCGTCCTGCGCCGCCTGGGCGAGGAGGTGGAGCTCAAGCGCATGTACGTGGCGCCCTCCCATCGCGGCACCGGAGTGGCGCGCGCCCTGCTGTCGGCGGCGGAGGAGGCCGCCCGCGCGGCCGGCGCGCGGCGGATCATCCTGCAGACCGGCGACCGGCAGCCCGACGCGGTACGGCTGTACGAGCGCGAGGGCTACACCCGCATCCCGATCTTCCCGCCCTACGAGTCGCTGGACTACTCCGCCTGCTTCGAGAAGCCGCTCGCCGGGTGATCCATCCCCACGGCCAGGGCGAGGCCCGTCGCGGGGCGGCGCAATCTCCCCGTTGTCCCCATTTCCCTACCGGATTGCGCGGCGAGCCGTTCACTTCTCGCATGGTCCGGCTTTCGCGACGTGCGCGAGGGAGCTCGCCGGACGTCGGGTGACACGGTCACGCCGGAGGTGGTGCGCCTTCCGATCGGAGCCACGACGCGGAGGACGCGTGCGACGCGGAGGACGCGTGCGACGCGGAGGACGCGTGCGACGCGGAGGAGGCGCCGTACTCGATCACCGGGGCGAAGCGTATGGCGAGCACCCCTGCGGTCAGGCCGACGGCCAGGAGGTCACCGGTCCAGGCGAGCGTGGCGGCCGGGTGGTGGACGGGGATCACCAGCGACCGGTGCCCCGAGGTGTCCCAGACGCGTACCGTGCGGTCATAACTGCAGCTCACGAGCAGGGGATGCTCCCCGTTCCGGTCAAGGGGGCACATCGCCGTGATCGTGCTGGTGTGCCCGTGCATGACCGTGCGACAGGACCCGGTGCGGGGGTCCCAGACGCGGACGGTACGGTCGTCGCTCCCCGTGGCCAGCAGCGCCGGCGCCTGGGGTCGGGGGAGGACGCACATGGCCGAGACCGAGTCGGTGTGCCCGGCGAGGACCGTCAGGGTGGTCCGGGTGGACGGGTCGCGGACGACCACCGTCCCGTCCACATGGCCGGTGACCAGATACGTCACGCCGCCCAGGCCGGGGAGGCCGCACATGGCGGAGACGCCGAGGGACGCCGGCTCCTCGTCCCGCAGATCCCAGAGGTACTCCTCCCTCCGCCGGGTGAGGTCCCACAGGTCGATGATGGACTCCCCGGCGCTGGCGGCCAGCAGTACCGTCCCGTCGGGCAGAGGCAGCGCCGACATGACGTTGATCTCGCCCACCCCGTGCAACTGGGCCGGCAGGACCTCCCGGGCGACCGGGTCGTACACGTCGATGAGCGCGACGCCGCTCCGGGTCACCGTCCCGACCGCGAGGACGGCGGAGCCGTCGTTCCGCGGCACGGCGTGCAGCGCGGTGACCTCACGCCCGCTGTCGAGGATCCTGTCGACCACCTCGCCGGTGGTCACGGCGCGCAACTGCACGGGCTCCCGGTGGCCGCTGGTGGCCAGCACCGTGTGGTCGCCCATCGGGAGCGCGCACATGGCCGCGACCGCCGTGTCGTACCAGTCGCCGTCCTTGTCCGGGCCGGCCGCCGTGCCGACGTCCCAGATGCGCACCGTGCCGTCGTCGCCGCCGCTGGCCAGCAGCGGGCTGCCGTCCGGCTGCGGCACGGCGCACACTGCGGTGACCATGGTGGTGTGGCCTTCCAGGACGAGGTGGTCGTCGCCCGTCTCGCTGTCCTGGACGCGCAAGGTGCCGTCGTAGGAGCCGACGGCCAGCAGTGGCGCGCCGTCCCGCAGGGCCAGTACGCACATCGCGGTGACGTCCTCGCCGCCCCGCAGCACGCGGTCCGTCAGATCAAGGCCCGCGACCTGGATCGGGCCCGACTCGCCCGCGGCGACCAGGACGCCGCCGCCGGGCCGCGGCAGCACCGCCATGGCGGTGACCCCGCCGGGGCGGTGCATCAGCGTGTCGATGTGGCGTCCGGTGTCCGGTTCCCACAGGTGTACGGCGCCGTCGTTCCCGCCGGTCGCCAAGAGCGCGGCGCCGCCCGGCCCGGGAAGCGTGCACAGGGTGGTGACGCCGCCGTAGTGCTGTGCCGCCCGGCCACGGCGGCGGCCCGCCACCGGGTCCCAGAGATCCACCCCGCCGTCGTCGCCGCCCGCGACCAGCAGCCTGCCCTCCGGCGTGTCGAGTACGCACAACGCCGCCACGGCGCAGCGGAAGCCGTCGAGCCGCGCCCGTTCGGCGCCGTGGGCGATGTCCCACAACCGGATGCCGCCGTCCTGGTGACCGGTGGCCAGCATGGTCGTTCCGTCGGGATGGCCGAAGGCGCACATCGTCGTGACGGCCGCGGAGAGGTCCTCCACCGTGACCAGGCAGCGGCCGATGGCGGCGTCCCAAAGGCGCAGTGTCCCTTCTTCGCCGCCGGTGGCCAGCAGTGCGCTCCCGTCGCGGGCGAACAGCACGCACATCGCGGTGATGGGCTGCGTGTGCCCTTCGAGGACGCAGATCTCCATCCGCGGTGCGGTCGAGGCCCAGGCCGCCTGGTACGGCGGGGACCGGAACGCCAGATCCGGTGCGAACGGCAGGCCCTCCAGTTTCGCGGTGACGCTGAGATGCCCCGCCCGCGCGTCGGGCGATCCCGACAGTGCCTGTGGCGTGAGCCGCAGCAGGCGGACGCGGTCGCGTGCCTCCTTGCCCGCCGCCCGCCACCCCAGCGGCATCAGCCGCAGCAGGTCCACGTACAACAAGTACGTGTCGTCGGTGAACAGTTCGTCCAGCATGCCGGCCTGCTCGGCATGGTCGGGCAGCGCGGTGACGAGATAATCGGCGGCCTTCGCCCACGATGTGGCCCGTCCATGGGCGAGGAGCGTCCGGGTGATGGCGCGTTCGTCCTGCCCGGCGGGGAGCAGGGACGCCCGCGCGGACAGCAGCGCGTCGTTCAGCGCCTGGTGGAAGAGGCGGAAGACCTTGGCGGCCCCGGTGCCGCTGGACTCGACCAGGAAGTTGGCCGCCGACGATCGCGCGAAGGTCAGCAACTGGTGGGTGGAGGGCGCCGGTTCACCGAGCGCTTCGATGAGCAGACGCCACAGCTCGGCCGGCGCCCCCGGGGCTCTGGCGAAGGCGAGCGCCGTCAGCGCGGTCCGCGGTGACACGCCGGCGACGGACTGGAGGCGGTCGAGATAGACGTCGAGCGTGTTGTTCACCGTTGGGATGAAGGAGATCTCGGCGGGGTCGACCGGGACCCGGTCGTACTGGCCGTGCGCCCGGGCGACGAGGCCGGCGATGAGGAAGTTCCGGTCGGAGGCGGCGGCGATCTGCGCGGCGACGGGCCAGGCCACGGTGTCGTCGGCGTACGGACTGTCCGGGCGCTCGTCCCCCAGGAGCTGAAGGGTGGCCATGGCGTAGTCGGCGAGGTCGCCCTCGGCGAAGTACCGCGGATCGTCGAGGTCGACGATCTCGACGGTGCGGTCGAAGACGTCGAGCAGGTCGCCTCCGTCGTCCCGCCGCCGCGTGCCGACGACCACCTGAGCGCCCAGGTCGGCGCAGGTCGAGGCGACCGGGAGGAGGATCGCCCGGATGATCTCGCGGGCCTGTGCGGGGTTGACGGCCTCGTCGAGCGCGTCCAGCACGATGTTGAACCGGGACGCGCCGCGCTCGGTGAGCGCGTCGCGCAACGCCGGAGCGAGATCGTCGACGCGCTCGGGGATCGCGGCCGAGGCCGCGCGGGCGATCTCCTTGGCGACGTCGAGCGCGGTCTTGCCCTTGGCATGGACGGCGCAGGCGACCGAGCCCGGCGACGCCAGGACGCTTCGGTCGTCTTCGGGCAGTTCGGCGCGCAGCGAGGCGTCCGACGTGGTGACCACCCTCCCCAGCACGGCCGACTTGCCCACCCCGGGCGAACCGGTCAGGACGAGGATGCGGCGGTCCGGGACGTCGCGGTCCAGCCGGCGGACGATCATCGTGAGGGCGGCCTCACGCCCGCGGAAACGGTAGCCCCGCTCGCTGTCGATGGCCACGCCTCGGGCACGCGGCCGCCAGTGCCTGCCCGCCTCCGGGTCGTCGACCAGGCTCCACCCCCAGGAAGCGAGGGCTAGGTCGCCGGCCTCCTTGGCGGTCCACTCCGCCAGCACGCGGAGCTTGGCGTCCGGCAGGCACAGGTCGGCCTGGTGCAGTGTGATCGCCTGCCCGTCGCCCCTGTCGTTCGCCTGGCCGACGATCCCCACCACGGCCGAGTATTCGGGGGACCACAGCCCGCCGCCGCTGAAGCCGGGCTCCAGCAGGTAGCGTGACCCGGTGTCCAGACGGACCCAGCCGTAGGCGAGGTCCTCGCCGACCAATCCGTGCGCCGAGCTGCCGCGTGGATCGTTGCGGGGGAAGCCGAAGGCCCACCACGGCTGTGCCACCAGGTCCTTCGGCCGGGGGCATCGCAGCGGGGCGGGCGTCACACCGGAGGGGACGTCCTCGTCCAACTCCAGCACCGCCAGATCGGTGATCAATGACGTGTCGGCCTTGACGTCCACCACGCGGCGCTGTCGCCCGGGCGCGCCGTCCGACTTGGGGAAGGCGGCCCAGAGCTGCTCGCGGACGCCCGCCGGCCCGGTGATGACGTGAGCCGCGGTCAGGATCCGGCGGCCGTCCAGGACCACGCCCGCCCCGATGGGGCGGTGATCGGTCCGCGATCCGTGGAGCGCGACGATCCAAGAGTCGGAAGCGGGGCCGGTGGTCATCGGGGGGCGGGACGTCCCTCCGGCTTCCAGGTGAGGGTGATCTCGAAATTGCCCTCGGTAGCCGCCTTGGCCACCAGCCAGTTCGCGGTGCCGGTCACCTTGACCCCGAACTTCACCTGGACCTCCTCCGGCGCCAGCTCGCGGACCTGGTCCAGGACGACCTGCGCGGCCCGCACCGCCGGCGCGACGGACTCCTTCACCCGGGCCACCACCTCCCCCGCGCCGGCCGGATGGAAGCCCGGCGGTGGCTCGATCTCGAAATCGACCGTGACCCCGCCGTCGACGCTGTAGCTGACCACTTGTGCCACCCGCGACTCCGTTCCACTCCTGGCTCGAATGCCATTTCAGCGCAGAACGGGCCGTCGCGTCGATGGGTTCCCGCTCTCCTCGCCACGCGAAGCTCCCAGGCGGTCCGGAGGCGGCGGTCCGATCAGGGATGTCGGGGTTGTCAGCGGCTGGGCGATGCCGGCGTCGCGGGCAGGTGGACGCCGGCTGTGCTGGAAGTGGCTTGCATCCGCAATGCAGGTTGTATGGACTTGACGATTACTGGACGGAAAGTGAACTCCGTAACGTCCAGAAGCTTCTCCGACGGCTTTCGGCGCCGAATTCGCCATTAAGGACATCGCACTCGGCGAGCGCGGCGAGCGGGTCGAGTGAGTCGTTCGTTGACGACGAGTGGACGCTCACTGGATTTCTCGCAGATTCGACATGTGAGGCCGGTCGGCCCCCAGGTCGGCGGCGCTTTCGCGGTCGTGGAGCGGTGATCGACGTTTCCTGTGTCATTGATCACAGGCCATTCTTGCATTTGCCCTTGGAGCGACCACTATCGTGGAATTCACCGTTGCGGCGGAAGAATGCCGCGAGGGACCGTTGAGAAAGAAGAAGGGCACGATGAAGAAGTCGACGCAGGTGGCAAAGGGCCGGATGTCGTGGCGGCGTGGGTTGGGGAGCGCGGCGGCGGGGGCGGTCGCGGTCGTGGCCGCCGGCACGATGATCGCCACCCCCGCGGCCGCCGCATCCCGGCCCGCCACGGTGACCGCGGCCTCCGCCGCGCACGGTCACACGCACGGTCACGCGCACACGACCGGCACGGCCAGGAGCTACTACTTCGCCGCTGGGCTGCTCGGTGAGAACGAGGTGCGCGAACCGGGCAAGAAGGTCGACGACCCGAACGGCCTGGCCATCGCCAAGTTCCGCATCAAGGGCAACCGTTTCTACTTCCTCGTCCAGTGGAAGAAGACCGGCAGGCCCACCGCCTTCCACATTCACCGGGGCAAGGCCGGTGTGAACGGCCCCGTCGTCATCGACCTGCTGTCCAAGGGCAGCATTCGCGGAAACACCGCCTTCGGCTCCGTTCTCGTCCGGAGCAGCCTGCTCAGGGACATCAAGAGGCACCCGAAGAACTGGTACGCCAACATGCACACCGCCGAGTTCCCCGACGGCGCGGTCCGCGGCCAGCTCCGTAATGGCCACCACTGGTGAACCGCTCCGCGGCGGGGCACTTCACCGAAGGGTGAAGTGCCCGCCCGGCGCGGCCCGTTCTCGTCCTCCTGCGCCCCGCCCGCGCGTCAGCCCGTTGATACGCTGGCCGGACCGGCCCTCGTCATGTCAGGACACCATTCGCGGGCGCAGGGGGGCTCATCATGGCGACCTCGGAGCTTGAGCACCGCGTGAGCGCGGCCGACCTGGTCTCGGCGCTCGCCGCGCGCGCGTCCGAGGCCGGGGGCAACGACGGCGGCTGGCCCGGCCTGACCCTCTACCGCTTCGACGAACCGACGGCGCCCGCCTGGGAGGAGATCCGCACACTGTCCCTCGGCATCGTCGCGCAGGGCAGCAAGGCGGTGATCGTGGACGGCAGGCGCTACGTCTACGACCCGTTCCACTACCTCGTGCTCGGCGGCAACCTGTACTTCCAGGCCGAGGTCCTGCAGGCCAGCCCGAGCGAGCCGTTCCTGTCCTTCGCGCTGGAGATCGACCCGGCGCTGGTGCGGAAGATCTCCACCGGCATGCTCGGCCCGCGGCCGGGCGCCTCCGACCCGGTCGCGGAGCAGGACGAGGCCGAGCGCTGCGTCGTCTCCCCGCTCGATCCTGAGCTCATGGCGGCGGTCCTGCGGTTCCTGCGGGCGCTCGACAGCGGAGCCGATCGGCGGGTACTGGCGCCGATGTGCGTCGAGGAGATGGTCTACCGCGTGCTGCGCCGGGAGCAGTTCTCCCGGATGCTGCACATCGCGGCCAGGCAGACCTCGCACAACCCGATCTCCGCCGCGCTCACGTTCGCACGGGCGCACTACGCGGAGCCGCTGACCGTCAATGACCTGGCCAAGCAGGTGGCCCTGAGCCCATCGGCGTTCTCGGCCCTGTTCCGCGAGGTCACCGGCCGTTCGCCGTACCAGTTCCTGAAGGAGTACAGGCTCGAGCGGGCGCGCGAGCTGCTCGTCGACCGCGACAGGAGCGTCGCCGAGGTGTCCCGTCACGTCGGCTACGCGAGCGTCTCGCACTTCATCAAGGAGTTCCGCAACCGCTTCGGCCGCACGCCGGGAGCGTACGCCGACGCATGCGACGTGGCAGCCGGGCTGCGCGGGATGCGCTCGGACGCCGAGTAGGCGCCCGGCGGGGGCGCCTGCTCAGGCACGGGCGGAATGGGCACTGATCGAGCAGGAACGCGGTACCCGCCGGCTTCGCGGTCCGCTTTACTGTCCAGCTCAGGAGATCCGCGAGCAGCCGTCCCGACGAGCAAGGTGGTACATGCGTGGCCGTTCCCATCCCCGCCATCGGTGGCGATGGCGAGGACCGATCGGCCACGGACGGGGCGGACGGCTCTCTGTTCTTCCAGATTCTCGGCCCGCTACGGCTCTGGCGGGACGGCGCCGAGCTGCAGGTCGGCCCGCGCCAGCAGGCCTTCCTGCTGGGCCTTCTGCTGGCCAGGGAAGGGCGGCCGACCAGCACCGACGAGCTGATCGACCTCATCTGGGCCGACGATCCGCCGGCCAGCGCGCTCAATGTCATCCACAAGTACGTCGGCTCGTTGCGCCGCCTGCTGGAGCCCGCGCTCACGCCGAGGGATTCCGGCTCGTACCTGCAGCGGCACGGCAACGGGTACCTGTTCACGGCGGGTGAGGGGGAGCTGGACCTCGTCATGTTCCGCGACCTGGCCGAAGCCGCCGGCACCGCCTCGGCCAAGGAGCGCCACGAGGAGGCTCTCGGCCTTTACGCGGAGGCGCTGGGACTCTGGCAGGGGTCCGCGGGCGAAGGGCTGAGCCCCGGGCCGGCCGCGACGCCGATCTTCGCGAGACTCGACGGCCGGTTCTTCGAGGCGTGCACGGCGGCGGCCGAGCTGGCCGTGTCGCTGGGCCGTCCGGAGCGAGTGCTGCCGCCCCTGCGCCTGGCCGCCGAGATGGCGCCGCTGCACGAGCCGGTGCAGGCGAGCCTCATCGCCGCCCTGGCGGCCGCCGGTCAGCAGGCCGAGGCGTTCTCGGTGTTCCACGCCGTCCGTGCTCGCCTGGCCGCCGACCTGGGAATCGACCCCGGCCAGGCCCTGACCGCGGCGTACCGGCGGGTGCTGGACCGGCGGCCGGCGGCGACCGCGACCCAGGCCGTCCGGCCGCCGGCCGCGGACGAACCGGTGCCTGTGCCGTCGCGGGCCGCCGCGGGATCCGGCACACCGTCCGGAGGCGTCCTGGTGGGCCGGGCCGAGGAGCTGACGGCGCTGCGGCAGGCGATCGATCCGATCTTCACCGGAGGCACCGGGCTCGTCGTCCTGGAGGGCGAGCCGGGGATAGGGAAGACCCGCCTGCTGGAGGAACTCGCCGCCGAAGCGGATCGGCGGGACGCCGGCGTCGTCTGGGGCCACTGTCTGGACGGTGAGGGGACGCCGTCCATGTGGCCGTGGGTGCAAGCGGTCGGCAAGGTGCTGGACGAGCTGCCCGGCGCGTCCCGGGAGGAATGGCTCGCCGGCGAACTTGGCCAACTCCTCGCGCGGGACGGCCGACTCCTCGCGCAGGACGGTCATCTCCCCACGCAGGACGGTCATCTCCCCGCGCAGGACGGCGATGTGCCCTGTAAATCGATGGCGGCCGACGGCCATGCCCGGTTCCGCCTGTTCGAGGCGACCGTCGCAGTGGTCGGCCAGGGCGCGGCGCGGCGGCCGCTGCTACTGGTGATCGACGACCTGCAGTGGGCGGACACCGCGTCGCTGCGCCTGTTCGGTCACCTGGCGGCCCGGCTGCCGGCCGGCACCGCGATCATCGGAGGGCTCCGCGACCGCGCCCCCGCGCCCGGATCGGCGCTGGCGCGGACGCTGGCCGCGGTGAGCCGGGTGCCCGGCCATTACCGCGTCCGCGTCGGTCCCCTCGGCCCGGCGGAGGTGGCCGAGCTCGTCCGCCGTGAGACCGGAAGGGAACCGGAGCCGGGCGCCGTCCGCGGCTTCCGCACCCGCACCGCCGGCAACCCGTTCTTCGTCCGGGAACTGGCCCGGCTGCTCGCCGACGGCGGCGTGATCTCCGAGGACGCCGTGGCGCGGGCGGGAGTGCCCTCCACCGTGCGAGACGTCGTCCGCGACAGGATGACCGGGCTCGACGACCACGCCAGGGACCTGCTCCAGATCGCCGCGCTGATCGGACGGGACGTGGACCTGAGCCTGCTCGCCGACGCCGCCGCCCTCGACGTGCTGACCTGCCTCGATCGCCTGGAGCCCGTGGAAGCCGCCGGCCTGCTCGAACCGGCGCCCGGAGACCCGTTCTCGTTCCGCTTCCCGCATGATCTGATCCGCGAGTCGGTCGCCGAGACCACGCCTCCGGGACGGGCGATCCGCCTGCACCTGCGCGTGGCCGACGCCCTTGAGCGCACCGGGCCATCCTGCGACCATGCCGCCGAACGCGTGGCCCACCACCTGTGGGCCGCCGGCCCGCTCGCCGATCCGCGCAGGACCGCGGCGGCGCTGGTGCGCGCGGGCCGTCACGCGGCCGCGAAGTCCGCGCTGGAGGCCGCCGAGCGGCAGCTGCGCTCGGCCGTCCGGGTGGCGCGGACGGCGAACCTCGCCGAGCTGGAGTTGTCCGCCCTGTCCCAGCTGATCGCGGTCGTCGGCATGCGTTCCATGTACGGCGCCTCGGCGGTGGGACTCCTGGAACGGGCCGAGCGCCTGGCCCGGAGTCTCGACCGGGAACTCGACGCCACCGTCTTCCTCTACTCCCGCTGGATGGCGCACGCCCAGGGTCTTGAGACGGACCGCGGCAGGCCGCTCGCGCGCCGGTTGCTGCGCCAGGGCGAGGCGTCGGCCGAGCCGCTGGTGCGCGCGTACGGCCTGCAGGCGTGGGGGTTGCAGCGCTTCAGCGACGGGAACATGGACGAGGCCTACCGCCGCCTCAGCGAGGCGAGCCGGATTCTGCTGACCCGCGTCGTCCGGCGCGAGGAGGATCCCGTCTGGTACGACCTGAAGCTGCTGATGATCGGGATGCTCGCGGAGGCGACCGCGATGCACGACGACGCCGACGGCGCGCGATCGCTGCTCGACCTGCTGGAGGCCTCGGGCGACGACCCGTTCACGGTCACGGTGTGGGCCGCCCACGCGGCGAGGACGGAGGCGGTGATCGGCGACCCGGTACGAGCCCTGCGCGCGGCGGAACGGGGGATCGCCGCGGACCCTCGGTTCTCCTTCGTGTTCCTCGGCACCTACCAGCGGCTGGTCCGGTGCTGGGCGCTGGCCATGACCGGCACGGATCCGGCCGGCGCGGCAGGGGAGGCCGAGCGGCTCATCGCCACCAACCTCCTCGACCCGCCGCGGGCGAGCGTCTCGGCGTTCTACGGGCATCTCTGTGAGATGTGGCTGGCCGCCGGGGCGCTCGACGAGGCCGCCGCGGCCCTCGACCGGGCCGACTCCTGCCTCGAACTGTACGACCAGCGCTACGCGGAGGGCCTGATCCTCCTGCTGCGGGCGCGGCTGCTGCTGGCGAGAGGGGAACCCGTCGCCGAGGTCAGGGCCGTCGCCGAGAGGTGCCGCACGCTGTCCGCCGAACGCGGCACCCATCTGTTCGCGCGGCGCGCGGAGGAGTTCCTGGCCACGCTGGACGACCGGCCGGCCGTCCGGTGACGGAAATGAGCCTCTCGGCATCCGGCGACCGAACCAGACCGCCGAACTCAATGACTCAGCGAATTCATACAATTACCCTGAGTTATCTAGAATGCGGGAGTGACCTCCTCCGAACCTCCCACCGGCCGGCTCGCGCCGGGCGGTTTCGATCTCGCACAGGACGTGTCGGGCGGGCTGCCGCTGACACTCGTTGAGCTGTGGCTCGCGAGCGCCCGGCGCGCGGCCGACGCGCGCGAACTGCTGGCCGGGCACGCGGTCCGCGGCTACAGCGTGGTGTCGGACTCCGCCGGCCTCACCAAGGTGAGCGAACGCCTCGGCCTTGTGGAAGTGCTGGCGCTCATCGACCGGCCCAAACGCATCCTGTACCGGCACTGCGCCGCCGCCGGCGGCCGGGCGGTGGGCGTCTGGGCTGCGGACAACGCCCAGATGTTCCACCCCGCCTCCACGGACGCGGCGGCGCTGCTGTCCACCCTGCTGCGGGTGCGCGACGAGATCGAACGCCGTTGCCGCATCCGCGTCGGCATCGGCGTGCACTTCGGCGAGTTCTACGACCTGCCCGGCGGCCTCCACGGCGCCGACGCCGACCTGATCGAGAACCTCGCCGAGAACCACACGCCAGGCGGCGAGATCACCGTCACCCAGGCGGTCATCGACCGGCTACCAGCAGGCCACCCCTTCACCCTGCGCCCCAAGCCCGATCCAACCGAACGAGGTACGGGCAGGCCGAATCAGGACGGTCAAGGTCGGGTCAAGCAGCACACGAACGAGCAGACCACAGACAGCCCACCCGCCCCCACCTCCCGACCACAGGACACCCCGCACGCAGACCTCTCACCCCCCGTCCACCAGGTATCGGACGGCCCGCACGCAAACCTCCCGCGCCCCGTCCACCAGATATCGGACGGCCCGTGCGCAGACCTCTCACACCCCCTCCACCAGGTATCGGATGGTGGCCCGCACGCGGGGCTCTCACACCCCGTCCACCAATTGTTGGACGGCCCGCGCGGGGACTTCACGCGGCCGCCCGAGGGCGGCTCGTACCCCATCCCCTACTCGTCGGACTTCTACGCCGACCTCCTGCTGTTCGACCGGAGTCCGCAGGACGCCGGGCTCGCCGAGCGGCTCGCCGCCCGGCACCTGCGGCGGCGCACGGTGGTGCTCGCCGAGCGCGACACCGTGCCGGCCGAGACACCCGACCTCGCGCTGCTGCACGGACTGACCCTGTCGAACGTGATGAGACAGACAGGGCTGCGCCTGCTCCCTTCGACCGGCGCCATGGAGGTCAAGGTCGCCGGTCCGCTGGCCATCTATCTCTTCGACGATCCGGCGCCCGCCGTACGCTTCGCCGAGCGCATGCGGGCGGCCCTGGCCGAGCAGGAGATCGCTTGCCGCATCGGGGTGGACACCGGGCCGGTGCTGTCCGGACAGATCCCCTCCGGCGGCCGGGACATCGCCGGTGCGCCGGTCAACTTCGCCTCCAAGATGACCCAGGACCTCGGCAGCCCAGGCCACGTCTATCTCAGCGCGGCCGTGCGCGAGCACATCGACCCCGACGGGTACGAGCCGATCCGGCGCACCGTCTCCGGCGTCACCATGACCTTCTTCGAAGGCTGAACCACCCTCCCCACGGGCGCCCAGCCACGACCTTTCGAACGCCTGGAAGGAGTTCATCCCGTTCTGGACCACGACCTGGAGATCGTCCAGGTGCTGTGCAGCCCAACGCCATCAAGTCGCTCAACGCCCCGTTACCGACAGGCGATCAAACCTCCGGCCACTTCCCCTCCGGGCAGGCAGCATTGAAGTAGATGCCTCTACCTCGTCACCCGGTCACTGGACCCGGCTGGTCAAGGCCGGACCCGATGGGCCGTGCGACGGAAGCCGGCCCTCAACGCGTTCTCCATCACCTTCGACGACCGGTTCCCGGCCGCTGAAACCCGCTAACCCGAAACGCCGGAAACACCTGCGACGAGATGGACCTCCCTCGCCGCACGGGCCGCCCGATGCGGCTGTTCACTCGTTGGGGCCGGATGTGATCGGCGCCGGGTCGGCAGGTCGTGGTACGGCGATGTCGGCGCCGCTGTGCGGTGCCCGGCCCGGCGTACGTGCGTGGCATCGGGCTAGGGAACGTGGAGTGACTTGACGCGTCGGTCGCCGGAAGGTTGTGACCACCAGACGCCCTGGCCGTGGGTCAGGCCGGCCAGCAGCGTTTCGAACTCGTGCACTGTCCGTACGGGTATGTGTCCTCTGACCAGCCATTCCTCCCGGTCGGCGATGGTCTCGGCGATGTCGGCGCCAAGGGCGATCAGCCGGGTCGTGACCTGGCTCAGCGACTCCGCGGGGATCTCCAGCTCGAAGCGGTGCAACGGCTCGTACAGCACCGTGCCCGCCGCTCGCAGCGCCTCCATCAGCACCAGCCTCGTCCTGGCACGAAAGTCGCCCGCCGTGCTGAGCGGGGCGACGAAGCCTGTTCTGGTCAGGGTCACGACGATGTCGGTCACCGGCCAGCCGGACAGGCCGCTGCGCAACGTGGGCTCGACCGTCTCCTCGATCGCGCGCTGGAAGGCGAGCGGCAGCGAGCCGAGTTCGACGTCCCGCACGTAGGTGAGCCCGGAGCCGTTCCCGCCCGGCTCGACGCGCAGGCCGACGGTGGCCCACAGGTCGTTGCGGCCGTGCCTGGAGACCTCCTGCAACGCCTCTCCGACGCCCGCCGGGCGTTCCAGGTACACCACGCTGCTCGGCGCGAAGTCCGCGGCCACTCCGAAGTCCCTGGCCAGGGTCTCCTCGATGACCTCCTTCTGCACCTCCCCGTACAGCAGCACCGAGGTCTGGCCGGTCTCCAGCGTGCGGGTGCCGATGAGCGGATCCTGCTCGGCCAGTGCGGCGAGCGCCGCGTGCAGGCGCCCCTCCTCGCCCGGAGTACGCGGGGTGACGACGGTCTCCAGGGTCGGCGGCGCGAAGTGCGCCTGTTCGGCGGGGTCCTGCGGGCGGCCGAGCCGATCGCCGACCCTGATCTCCGGCACCCCCCAGATCTTGACGATGTCGCCCGCCGTGGCGGTCTTCGCGCCGGAGCCGACCACCTGTACGGCGGTGGGCCGTCCCTGGTACTCCTCGCCGCGGCGGAAGAACGCCACCCGGTGGCGCGCCCGCAGTTCGCCGGAGTACATGCGCAGGTAGGCGACCTTTTCCCCGGTCAGGCCGCGCTCGATCGCGAACACGGTGCCGCAGGCGTCGCCGGCGGCGTCCCCAGCAGGGCCGGCGGCGTCCCCGGCAGGAGGGAGCAGGCGGATGCCGGTCAGCAGGTCCTCTACGCCGTGGCCGGTCATGGCCGAGCCGTACACCACCGGATGCAGCACGCCGTCAGCGCACTGCTGGGCGACGGCCTCCCATATCCGGTCCAGATCGGGCGTCCCGCCCTCGATGAGGCACTCCAGGAGTCCGTCGTCGTTCTCGGCCAGGACCTCGGCGGCCTTGGCCCGCCGCAGCTCCCGCCTGGTGCGGGCGCCGGGAGTACCGATCAGGTCGACCGTGTTCAGGGCGAGGCTGCATGGCGAGAGCCACCGGCGGATGTCGGAGAGCAGCTCACGCTCCCGCGCCCCCGCACGGTCGATCTTGTTGACGAAGATCAGTGTCGGCAGGCCGAGCCTGCGCAGCGTCTTCATCAGCAGCCTGGTATGCGGCTGGACGCCCTCGACGGCCGACACGACGAGGATCGCGCCGTCGAGCACGCCGACCGCCCGCTCCACCTCGGCGATGAAGTCGGCGTGGCCTGGTGTGTCGATGAGGTTGACCCGCAGACCGCCGATGGTGAAGGTGGCCACGGCGGTGCGGATGGTGATGCCGCGCCTGCGCTCGATGGCGCCCGAGTCGGTCTGGGTGCTGCCGTCGTCCACACTGCCCAGCCGGCCGATGGCGCCGGTGTGGAACAGCAGCCGCTCGGTGAGGCTGGTCTTACCCGCGTCTACGTGCGCGAGAATGCCGATGTTCAGGGTGTGCATGCGTCGTCGAACCCTCGAGAAGTCTCGTGCCGATGGGGCGCTGGGACATTCCGAGAACTCGCCGCATCGCATGCTCCTGGGTGGTCGACGATCAGTGCGCGGCCATCATGCCACCGCGCGCCGCCGACGGCGAGGGATTATCCGGCCGCGACACGAGAATCCCCTGCTCACAGCCGCTCACGGCCGGCACCGATCGAGGCGCCGGCCGTGAGCAAGGGGGAGAACAATTTGCGGGCGCGGGCACGGGTATCCGCGCGGCTCGCGTCACTCGCGCGGTCCGCTCGCCGTCTCCGGACCCGCCCGCGGCGGGGGCTACACGTCGCTAACCGCGGAACGTGAAGTAGCCTTCGATGTCGGCCTGCAGGTAGCCGTGGAACTTCGGGGCCTTGCCGGCGGCGGCCCTCGTGGCGGTGACGATCGTGATGACCACGTAGTTCTGGGAGTCGTCCCAGCGCATCTTGCCGTAGGCGTAGCTCGTGTGGACCCGGTCCCGTCGCCACTTGAGCGCGTTGGATGAGAGTTTCGCCAGCCGGGTGACGGCGGCCTTGGCGTCGCTGTCCGTGGGGAAGGCCAGCAGCAGCTGCACGGCCTTGAGGTTCCCGCCGTAGGCCGAGTAGGCGACCTGAACGGCGTGGTCGCAGTTGTTCCTGGTCAGTACGCCCTTGACGTCGATGGGGGCGCAAGAGTCGTAATCCCAGCCGCCGACCTTTTCGGCCGAGTAGCTGACGCTGCCGAGCCGGAACTTCCAGTCGTGGAACTCCCGGTGGCTGATCGGTGATCCCGGCTCGACGCTCCGGCCCTGCGTCTCCGTCCGGCTGGGAGCCGGGGTGGGGCGGGCCGTCTCCTGAGCGGGCGAGTCGGAGGAGGAGGGGTCGGCGCTCGGAGGTGCGCTCTCGGACGGCGACGCGCTGGAAGACACTTCCACGGCGACGTTCCGCGCCGGCCGG
The DNA here is from genome assembly GCF_055586705.1 of Sphaerisporangium sp. NPDC049457. Lineage (NCBI taxonomy): Bacteria > Bacillati > Actinomycetota > Actinomycetes > Streptosporangiales > Streptosporangiaceae > Sphaerisporangium > Sphaerisporangium sp. NPDC049457. The sequence goes on from NZ_JBVJHR010000002.1 coordinate 603,588, forward strand.
GCGTTGGCGAAGTAGGTGAACGCGATGATCGCCCCGCCGCCGAGCAGCACGACGGCGAACCCGACGATCAGCCCGACGAGCAGGCCCTTGCCACCCTTGGCGGGCGGCGGGGGAACCTGCGTGCCGGGCAGCGGGTAAGGATTCTGCGGGTAAGGGTTCTGCTGGTACGGCCCCGCATTCCCCTGGTACGACCCTGCGTTCCCCTGGTACGGCCCCGAGCCCTGCTGGTACGGCCCCGCCCCCTGCTGGTACGACCCCGGGCCCTGCGGATACCCCCCTGCGTTCGGATACGATCCCGCGTTCGGGTACGGCACAGCGTTCGGGTGCGGCCCGGCGTTCTGCGCAGGCGAACCTGCGTCCTGCGGGTACGCTCCCGCGTCCTGCTGGTATGGCCCCGTGTCCTGCGGATACGGGGTCGTCTCCTGTGGATACGGCCCCGCGCCCTGCGGGGGTTGCCCGCCGTAACCGGCCGGCGGCCCATACCCGTACGGCCCCGGCCCCTGCGGAGCGCCGGGCCCCTGCGGAGCGTTCGGGCCGTGCGGCGTGCCTGGGCCGCTCTGCCCGGGGGACGCGTCAGGTCCCGGGGGGCCGTATCCCTGAGGGGCCCGGCGTCCGTCAGGTGCGCCGGACGGCGGACCGGGTTGCGGAGGGTAAGACATGCCCGACATTCTCGGCTACCGCGTCCCGGCAGACCCCTTGTTATGGGAAATATCATCATTAGCACCGCGGCCGGTGATGTTCCTTCACCCAATCCGGCCACCCGGCCAGGGAAGGCTGGAGGCAGACACGGAACGGGTGGTCGGTCGGGGTACCGGCTTCGATGGATCGCGCGAGTCATCTTCACGCGCACACCGGAGGCCCGTGGTTGCGTCCGCGGAGGAGGCAGGAGCCCGAGCTCGCCGTGCCGGCGTCATCCCCGCGGTGCCGCGCGCTGAAAGTTGCATCGCTCAGACGGACGCGGCGTTCTCCCCCCACTCGCCACCTGCCGTCCGTTTGCGCGCTCCGCCGTCGTCCCGCCGTGCTGTTGACCGGCCGCGCTTCCGGTCCGCATGCTCGTGCGCAATGACGTCTGCGGTGCGCGGAAGGGCTGATCGATGAACGGACGATGGGCTGTCGCCTGGGCCGCCGCGGCAGTGACCGCCGCCGCCTTCCTCATCCCTGTGGCGGCGAGCGCCTCCTCTGGAGGAGGGCTCATGAGTGTGCTGAACATGAGCACCCCCGCCCCGTCGCCGTCGTTGCTGTGGCCGTGCTACGACCCGAAGACCTACCCGCCGAGCACCCCGCCGCTGACGCCGCCGACCGCACCGGGCACCCCCGATGTGGTGATGGTGGCGAACAACTACGTGCGGCTGAGCTGGGCCGCCGCCTACGACGCGGACGGCCTCGCCTGCTACCAGGTGTACGAGGACCGCAACGGCACGAAGACCAAGGTCGCCACCTTCGGTCCCGACGTCACCGAGGGCACGTTCACCGTGGACTATCCGCCGTACGGCACGGCCACGCGGGTCGCCTCCCTCTACATCGTGGCCGTCGACCGCTGGGGAGCGGTCAGCCCGCAGTCGGGGACGATCCAGGTCACGATCCACAACGACGTCGTCCTGCCGCCGTCCCCGACCCCGACCCCCTCGCTCCCGGGTCCCTGTCACGTGACGTACAGCACCTACGGCTGGTTCGGCGGCTTGACGGCGTGGGTGTCGATCAGCAACACCGGCTCGGTCCCGATCAGCGGGTGGCGGCTCACCTTCGACTTCCCCGACCCGGGGCAGCAGTTGACCAACGGCTGGACGGCCCAATGGGCGCAGACCGGGTCGACGGTGACGGCCACGTCGCTGCCGTCGAACCTCACCATCGCCCCCGGCGACGCCGTGACCATCGGCTTCAACGCCAGCCGCACGGGCGACAACCCGTCTCCGACGGTCTTCCGGCTCAACGGCCGCGTCTGCGACTGACAGAGAAGATGGGAATGAGCACCTCCCGGTAGTGGCCGAGCCGGCGACCGGCCGACCTCGGGTCGTCGACCGGATCCGCCGGCCATGGCCGGGAGGTGCTCACGCGCGCTCACCGGACGCGGCGTATGGGCCCCGCGGTATTTGTCACGTCACGTGATGGTGGCGGGTTGGGCGGAGAGCAGGGGTTGGTCCCAGCCGTTTTTGTCGAGGTCCTGGAGTTGGGTGAGGTCCTCTGCGGTGGTGTCGTGGGGGTTGATGTCGTAGTAGCGGCGCATGGCGCCGTCGGGGAGGTGGGCGAAGTAGATGCCGCTGCCGGGGGAGAGGAGTGTGTCGAAGATCTGCCAGGTGCTTGTGCGGAGTACGGTGCGCTTCCAGGGGCTGCCGTCGATGTGGTAGGAGATCAGTTCGCCGTTGCTGGTGGTGCCGAGTAGCCAGTTGGGGCCGGTGGTGGTGAGTGTTTTGAGGGTGAAGTTGCCCTCGATGATGGTGTTGCCGGTGATGTCGGTTTCGGTGGGTTTGGTGGCGGTGATGTTGTAGCGGCGTAGCTGGCCGTTGTAGATGCCGAACAGGTGTCCGGCTCCGTCGTAGGCGAGATGTTGGTGCTGGAAGCCGTGGCCGATGTGTACGGGTTTGTTGAAGGTGAGGGGTTCGGCGCGGTTGGAGATGATGTCGACGCGGTACAGGTTGCCGTCGGGGCTGTCTTCGGTGACCAGCAGGGTGTTGAAGTTGAGTGTGGCGAGGGCTTTGGGTTTGAAGCCGAGGGTGGCGGTGGATTTGATGGCGCCGAGTGTGCGTTGTCCGAGCGCGACGTCGATCGCGGTGTAGGTCAGCCGTCCGTCCTCGTACGCCCCGTACACCGAAGCGACGCCAGTGGGAAGGTCGTCGACGATCCGCTTGTATCTGACCGGGATGAAGCTGCCGGTCATGCTCGACCACGACTCTTGCCCACGCTGGCCGTGAGAGTTGGCCTCCGGGCCCTTCGCCCAGTCGTTCTCATATCCGGCGGAGTCGCGATCCCCGGTCCCGTTGAGCGAGTACGTCCACGCCCCCTCGGTGTGGTCGTTGCCGTCCTTCCAGCGCGCGAAGAGCTCCATGTGCCCGTCGCGAAGGATGGCATCGCCGGGACGAAGATCATGCATGCTATTCAGGCGTTCGATCTCCCTGGATTCATTCAGGGATTGCAGAAAATCGTTGGTACTGTTTCCACCCTTGCCCGAGTTCGCGGTCATGTGCCACGCCATGGAGACCAGCCCCGAGCAATCAGGGCCGTACTTGTTGTCCCCTTCGCGGTCCGTGACCAATGTGCTGGAGTGCCGCGTTTGGTTGTACTTGACATTGCGGTCGACCCAGTTCTGCGCGCGGGCGAGCACTTCCGCACGGCTGATCGTGCCGTTGGGCGAGCTCGCGGCCTGAGCATGGGTGGCCTGGCCGGCGACGTCCACCGCGGTGAGCAAGCCGGTCATGAGGATGGCGTTGAGGGTGGCGATGATGCCGAGCCGTAAGACGGCTTTTTTAGACATGGTTGTCCCTTGAGAGGTGTGACGGATGAGAAAAAGTCGATGATGACGAGGCGGACGACGACGCCTCAGTCACTGCCGATGGTCCCTAAGTCGGGGCACTCCTTTCAGATAGGCGCACACATTGCCAGTGGAGGCGTGACGATTACGTCGGTCATGCCGGGCGGCAGGGGTCGCGCCCCGTCGCGATGAGGTATGACGGAACACTCGCGTCACTAGATCTGCGCTAGATTTTTGGAGGTTCCGACCGCCCGTGCTCGCCCCCGATCTGGAACATCAACATAAGGGTGAGCCTGTTTCCCGGTTGTTAAGGCTTCCCCGGTTGTTGAGGCGTTCCCGCTTGTTGAGGCGGCCCCTGACGCCCGGCACGTCGACCCCGGCATCACCGACTTGTCCGCCGTGTCCCAGCACGCAGCGGCATGGCATCGCCGACGGCGGCCGGGCGGTGGGCGTCTGGGCTGCGGACAACGCGCAGATGTTCCACCCCGCCTCGACGGACGCGGGGGCGCTGCTCTCCATCCTGCTGCGGGTGCGCGACGAGATCGAACGCCGTTGCCGCATCCGCGTCGGCATCGGAGTGCACTTCGGTGACTTCTACGACCTGCCCGGCGACCTCTACGGCATGGTCAAGGTCGCCGGTACGCCGGCCATCTGTCTCTTCGGCGATCCGGCGCCCGCCGTACGCTTCGCCGAGCGCATGCGGGCGGCCCTACGGCCGGCTCGGCGGCTTGACGTCGTGGGGTCGATCAGCAACACCGGCTCGATCCCGATCAACGGGCGGCGGTACGCCGGGAGGTGCTCATGCGCGCTCACCGGACGCGGCGTCGTGTCCCCCGTCAGCCGTGCCGCCGGCGCACCATCTCGGTGATCCAGATGGGAGCGAACGGGGACGTGCAGCCCGGGGGAGTCGGGTAGTCCTTGAGCACCTCCAGGCGCTCACCGATGTGCAGTGCGCGGGCGCGGTGCTCGGCGTGCTCGATTCCGATCTGCGCGAGGCAGTGGTTCATCGCCCACTGCAGGCGATCAGGGGCGGCTTTCATCTCCGCCTCGATGACGTCGAGCAGTCCCGCGAGGTCGAGGCCCTCGGGCTTCTTCGCCACGCGTTCGGTGGTCAGCGCCCAGCCGGCGCTCGCGACCACGGCGTCCGGGTCGGCGGACCAGGCCAGGCGCAGCTCTTCGGAGTGCGGGTTCTTCTTCACCACGTAGTTCACGAGCCAGTCGTGCACCTTGGGGGCGCGCGCCTCGCGCAACATGACGTCCAGCTCGTCACGCCCGAACGCCTTCGGGCGGCAGATCAGGATCGCCAGCAGTCTCGCCGCGGTGTCACCGGTCTCCCAGAGCCGGCGCGCGAGCTCCTGCTGTGTCTTCAGCCGCTTCGCCAGCGCGCGCAACTTGCCGAGGTTCACACCGTGATCGTCACCGTGCCTCTTGTTCACCTCGCGTATCTTCGGGTCCTCGAGCGCGGCCAGCTCGGCCATCACCTCGGCCACCGTCGTTTCGGTCAGCGTCGTCTCGGCCACCTGAGCCTCCTGTTTGTCACGTGCGAGAGCCAGCCTAAGACGGAAGCCGGCCCTGCCGGACGCGCCGATCCGGCGGCGGCCGATCCGGTCCGCCGATCCCGTGCGTCGATCCCGCCATGCTCGTGGCCGCCCGGCCTGTGCTCCTGGCCTCCGGCAGGCCTGTGCTCCTGGCCTCGGGCAGGAGTGCTTCGTCAACGCTCATCGTCCAGCCACTGGGGGTGCTCCCGCTTCGCCCAGGCCCGCGCCACGAATCCCGTACGCATCCCGCTGCGCGCCTGCGGATCCCGGTACGCCAGCCGCACGTGCCCCAGCAGGACGACAGCGATGGCGAAAGCCGTCACGTCGTGCACGAAGATGGCGCTCGTCCGCGAGACCCCCGGCAGGAGTCCGGTGAACCACATCAGCAGCCCCGTGCACAACATGATCGGCACGGCTCCGGCGATCCACCCCGCGTAAATCTTCTGGCCGGCGTTGAACTTCCCGGCGGGCCGCAGGGCGGGCGACGTCCAACCCCTGCGGACGGCCCGCATCCACTCGTTGTCGTAGCGCGCCCACCGGTTCAGCCTGCGCAGGTCGGCGCGGAAGGCGGAGGAGGCCAGGCCGAGCAGGTACGGAGCCGGGAGCAGCAGGCCCGACCACTCGTGGACGACGACCACCAGGTGGCGGCGGCCGACCAGTTGGGCCAGTGGCGAGAAGTACAGGCAGGCAGCCGCCGCCACGCAGAGCAGCATGAGCACGGCCGTGGCACGGTGAACCAGGCGCTCGGCGCGGGTGAAGCGGAGGACGCGGTGCCGGCGCTCAGACGGAGCGGTCGGCGCCTTTGAGCCAGCCGTCGACGTCATAGCCGTACTCCTCCCAATAGCCGGGGATGACCTTGTCGGTGACCGTGATACCGGACAGCCACTTGGCGGACTTGTAGAAGTACATCGGCGCCACGTAGAGCCGCACGGGCCCGCCGTGTTCGTGGGTGATCGGCTTTTCGAGCATCTTCAGTGCGATCAACACGTCCGGATGGCGGGCCTGGTCGAGGGTGAGGCTCTCGCTGTAGACGCCGTCGAAACAGGTGAAACGGATCGCCTTCCCCTCGGGCCGTACGCCCGCCACCTCCAGCAGGTGCGAGAGCGGCACGCCCGCGAAGGGCGTCCCCGGAACCCGCCACCCGTCGGTGCACTCCACGTCGCCGACGATGGCGCTTCGCGGCATCGTGCGCAGGTCGTCGAGCGTGTACGTCGCGGGGCGATCGACGAGGCCGTCGATGCTCAGCCGGTAGTTCGTGTCATTCTTGTGGGGCACCGAGCCCGCCACGCTGAAGTAGCGGAAGCCGCTGGGATCGGGCAGCAGCCCGCTGAGACCGGTGGGGTCGTTCTGCGAGACGGTTCCGAGGGCCTTCTCCCAGCCGGCCTGTACGTACGGGGCCGTGACGAGGCCGGCGGCACCGGCGGCGAGCATCGAGAGCATCACCCGCCGCCCGATGGGCGGCCCGCTTTCGGTCTCTTTTCGGAAATCGCTCATACGGTGATTGGAGCAGCCCGAATCGCCCTCCACGAGTGGCCGCGGATGATCGTAAGACATCCGTCAGACCTGCTCATCGCCTGCATCACCGGATGGTCACCGCACAACGACAGAAGGTGGCTCAAGCCTTCACCGGACATGATCTAGGTGAACTCTCCAACGGGGAGGCCTGCGGGTAGTCCAGCGGCTGACGCAGCAAGCTAGGCGGTGATCTCCTACTGCACTAGGAAGAGGCTTCCTAGTGCAGTAGCATCCTATGTTGTGACCGAGATCCCCCCGCACATGCGACAGCTCGCCGAGATCGCAACGATCGTGGCGGCCGCAGGTGCTACAGCTGACTGGCTGTACCACCTCAGGGGCGACATGTGCGCCTTGCGTGTGATCAAGGATGGCGTCATCTCGGTTCCCATCATGATTCCTGCCGACCCGGATCGCGACCCGGAGCTCTTTCGCGAAGCCGTCAAGCGGCTTGAAGCAGTCGTAGAGAGGATGAGTCGATGAGCAAGACGATCATGTATGTCGTCACCTATGAAAACGGGCGGTGGGTGTCGCGCTGCCCTACCGGTGAAATCGAGGGAGTCGGCGTGGCAAGCTCCCTATCCCAACTGGAGCGTGACTTGGCAGAGATTCACGCCTGGGCATGGCCCGAGGAACCTCCTGGCGTGGAGTTCGCCTTCGATCTTCCCGCGGAGGTGGCGGTGGTGGTGGCGGAATACAGCCGCGAGAAGGAACTGGCCGAAGCGCATACCAAGCGCGCTGCCGAACTCGCGGTCAAGGCTGCGAAAGTACTGACGAGCCACTGGTCTGAGCCGGACACGGCACGCGTCATGGGTTTGTCCAAACAACGCGTCCACCAATTGAAGGTGATCGCCTGACGATTGTCGGGGCGCTTCGCCGACGCGCATCCCGCAATCAAGTTGTCGGCTCTCAGCAAGACCTACCCGGAAACTTGCGGAGATCCGCGTCTCCGAAGATTCTCAGGCGAGCCTGGGCCAGTTCCTCGTTGGTGAAAAGGTCCGCGCTGTCCTCGGTCCAGCAGGTCGGCGGACAGGGACCAGTGCCGCAGCAGGAACTCTTGGTAGACAGGGTTGGCGATCTTTGGCGCTCCGGTTCTCCGAATGAGACCCAGATCGCGAACGTAGGAGACGTCGTCGTCGGAGGGCGCCTCCGTGCCCGGCGTTGTTCGCTCTATGGTCGCGCGGATCACCTGTTCCACCCGGGGCTCGTAGAGTCGCGCCCTGAGGACGTCCAGGTGGACGGGGCGCTCCTGGATCAGCCGCTCCTTGGCCTCATTGATCTGTCGGGTGGTGACTACGCCGCTCGTCCCCATCTCGAACGTGACTTCGTAGGCGAGGGCGTTGACCAGCCACGGCTGGCCCTGGGTCAGGTCGAAGACTCGGTCAATGGCGTCCTTGGTGAACTCCTGGCCGGTCGCCTGAGTGTGCTGGTCGTACAGCTCAGTGATCTGGTCGGCGGTGAAGTCACCCAGGCGCAGCGACTCGGTGATGATGGCGAACGGGCCGGCCGGATTCGACCAATCGCGGTTGCCCTCAGGGGTGACCTTGTAGTCGGGCACATCGCGGAACCCGCACAGCACCACGGAGAAAGGGAACGGACGGCCCTCATGCCGGGCGTTGTGGCCGTCGCGAAGCTGGCGGAAGACGCTGACCATGCTGGCACCCTGCAGAGCGTCGATCTCGTCGAGGATCAGGACCACCCGCTGCGGGCAGCGGCGGCACCACTCGCTCAGCGCCGTGCCAAAGCGACTGCCTGGTGCGACTTGGGGCCAGGTATCTGGTGGCAGCAGTGCATCCGGCCATCCCGACCACTCGGCGGCTTCGTGGAGAGACTGCAGCAGGATCGACTCCGCGGTGGCGTAGTCGTCACCGGCCGCCTTGGCGGTCTCGCAGGAGAACATCAGGGTGGCGATGTCGCCCTCGGCGTTCAGCTCCGACGCCAGAGCGTCCAGCGCGGTCGTCTTCCCGGTCTGCCGGGGCGCGTGCAGCACGAAGTAGCGGTCCATCTCGATGAGCTCGCGCACCTTGGAGAGCTGCGACGTGGGCGGGAGCATATAGTGACGCCTCGGGGTGCAGGGGCCGGTGGTATTGAAATACTTCGCTCGGGGTGGCCGCATGGTCACAGTCTGCCATCCCCAGGAGGAAGCCCGCTCCCGGCTGCGTCCCCTGCTCCGCGACGCCAACAATCGGGGAGCGACAAGCGACTGGAGTAACCTGCTGCGCCGTCCACCAGAACTCGTCGGGCACGAGGTCACCCCGGCCAGGTTCGCTATCCGGTGCCGCGGCTCGATGAAGAGCAGTACGCGCAACCGTTTGAGCAAGACCAGCCGTAGACGGTCACCGTCAGCCGTGGACAGTTGGACGAGACGAGAGAGCCCCTGGCGGCACAGTTGCCGGCCAAGGGCTCTCTGGTGATCGGGGGTGGTAGGGCGGGTGGGACTTGAACCCACGACCTACGGATTATGAGTCCGCTGCTCTGACCGGCTGAGCTACCGCCCCGCAAGCCTGGAGTCTCTCATAAGTTGGCGGCCATGTGAGCATGGCGAGTTGTTCACTTTGGCCGCCTCCTGCACAAGTTTGACAGATCGAGGGCGCGGGTGGGCGGCTCGGGTGCTCGGGAGCAACTCACCTTCGGCTCGGCCGGCAGGGAGATGTGCAGGTGGGGCCGTTCATGGGCGATTTCAGCCGGCGGGCCGGACGGTCAGAGCGGTGGCGTCGAGCAGGCCATAGCGGGCGGCCGGGGCTCCGGTCACGTAGGCCCAGTAGCGGTCCCCGTACGACCAGTGCCACCACTCGGTGGGGTAGTTGATCAGCCCGGCCGCCGTCAGGACCGAGGCCAGCAGGCGCCGGTTGCCGGCCGCCTCCGGCGAGATGTCCGGGGAGGCGGTGTAGCACGCCCCCTCAGGGCCGGTGGGCGTGGCGTTGACCTCCGTGCCCATCGGCAGCTCCGTCCCGGCCTCGGTGCAGAGGGTCAGGTCCACGGCGGCGCCCGCCACGTGCGGCGCCACCTCGGGAGGGGAGATGTACCGGCCCGCCTCCCGCCGAAGGCGTTCTCCGCTCCAGTCCGGGTGCAGGCCCCGGAGCTCTTCGACGGACTCGGCGAAGTACCGCTCCTGCAGTACGGGCGGACGGTATCCCTCGATCACCAGGATCCGCAACTCCCGCGGCAGCAGCGCCTGAGCCGCCACGAGCCGCTCGGCGACGCTCAGCCGCAGGTGCGCGTAGGCCCCGGCCGGATCCGCCAGCCGCTCGTCGATGAGCATCCCGTCCAACCCACGCAGGTCGGCCAGGGGTTGGCCGCATTCTTCCACTGGCAGCGCGAGGATCCGGGGGTCCGACAACAACGTGATCTGTGGCATGGGTGGAGACACCTCGTTCTTGGTGGGGCGGCGCAAGGGGGAGTGCCCCTGTGCCGTCCGAGTGACCGGCGGTACAGGGGCGTGGGTCAAAGGAGGCCCGGTGGGTTATCGGACGATGCCTTGGGTGTCGGTGCCGTCGCCGTTCCAGTCGCCGATGACGGGGAGGTCGGCGGTGTTGCCGAAGGGGACGGGCCTGGTGGTTTCGGTGGCGCTGGTTACGGGGCTGGTGCGCAGGTAGAAGGTGTAGCCCATGCGGACGCCGATGTTGGTCTTGCCGTCGCCGTCCCAGTCGCCGGCGAAGGGGGTTGCGTAGTCGTTGCCGTATTTGAAGTGGTAGTCGGCGTCGCCGCTGGCGGGGTTGTTGGAGATGTAGAAGATGCCGGTGGCGGGGTCGTAGGCGCTGGGGGTGTCGGTTCCGTTGCCGTCCCAGTCGCCGACGATGGGGATCCAGTTGGTGTTGCCGTAGCCGTAGCTGGTGGTGGT